>CAIWVR010000027.1 GCA_903916165.1 uncultured Hyphomicrobiales bacterium
CTTGAGGTTGAGCCTCTTGCCCGCAAAGTCGAGCCGACCTTGCGTGAGATTGTTTTCGAGATAGCAATTGCGCAGATAAAATGAGTGATTGGCAGCCGGCATCCGGGTCGAATCCGAATTCCATGCCAGCAGGTCGAAGGGCATGGGCTCCTTGCCCTTGAGATAATTGTTCACGACATAGGACCAGATCAGCTCATTGGGCCGCAGCATGTTGAAGGCCGTCGCCATTTTCGAGCCCTCAAGATAGCCCGTCTCGGCCATCTTCTCCTCGATGGCCTTGATGCGCACCTGGTCGACGAAGAGTCTCAGGTCGCCCGCGTCGCGGAAATCGACCTGCGTCGTGAGAAACGTCGAGGAGCTGATGCGGTCGTCGCCGACCGCCGCCATATAGGCCAGCGCGATCGCCAGCAGCGTGCCGCCCACGCAATAGCCGACGGTTGAAACATGGCGTTCGCCGGTGGATGTCTCGATGGCGTCGAGCGCCGCGAGAATGCCCTCGCGCATATAATCTTCAAAGGATTTGTCGGCGTGACGCTCGTCAGGATTGACCCATGAGATGAGGAACACCGTCAGTCCCTGCGAGACAGCCCAGCGGATGTAGCTTTTCTCGGGGTTGAGATCGAGCACATAGAACTTGTTGATCCATGGTGGCACGATGAGCAGCGGTCGCCTGAACACGGTCTGCGTCGTCGGTGTATATTGAATCAATTCCATGAGGTCGTTGCGCAGCACGACCTTGCCGGGCGTCGCCGCCATGTCGCGGCCGAGCACGAATTTCGATGCGTCGCTCTGGCGAATCTTCAATTGCCCTTTGCCGGCTTCCAGATCCTCGGCAAACATCTGCATGCCGCGCACGAGGTTCTCGCCGCTTTGCTCGATGGTCGTGCGCAGGAGTTCTGGATTGGTGGCGATGAAATTGGACGGCGAAATGGCCCCCGCAATCTGGCGCAAATAGAAGCCCGCCTTTTCACGCTCGAACGGTTCGAGCGTGTCGGCGCGAGACACCATGTCATTCGCCCAGTCCGTGGTGATGCAATAGGCCTGGCGCAGGAAATCGTAGATCGGGTTGTTGTTCCATTCGGGATCGGCGAAGCGTTTGTCGCTCGGGTCGGGCGCGCGAACCGGCTCGGTCGGCTCGCCCGACATCTTGCGCAACGTATGCGACCAGAGTTCGAGCATGGGCGAGGAGATCGCCGTCTGCGCCTCGATGGTGCGCTGCGGATCGGAGATCCAGTGTTCGGCGACATGCCCGAAGGTTTTCACGGCATCCTCGACATGCTCGGCAAGGTCGGGGTTCTTTTGGCCCTCTTCATAGGGCTTGAAAAAAGCAGCTGCGGCCTTGCCGCCCTGTTCGACAAGCTTCGCCAGATTCTGCGACAGGGCGTTGAAGTCGGGTATGGGCATCGCGGCCTCGGCCCCGGCCTGGTCGTGCTGCGGCTTTGGCTGGAGTGAGACCAGCGGTTGCGCCATGGCGCGTGGCGTCAGTGCCAGAAGGGGCGGAGCCTCGATCAATTGCGCGATCTCTGGCGGCGCGCGGCGTGTCTTTTTCCTGGGTGCTGTCGCAGCTTGCGCCTGATTCTTCGGCGGTGCTGGCGGCGGTGTCGTCTTCCGGGCGACCGTTCGCTTGACCGGCAAGGGGGAGGCGGTCTCGGCAGGTTTTGCTTCGGGAGGCGCGGTCCGTGCTGCCGTCTTGGTCTGCAACGGCTTTTTCTTGCGCACAGGCAGGACGGAGGTGACGGTCTTCGGGACAGAAGCCGGCCTGGCGGGCGCCTTGGCGATTGTCTTGGTGAGTGTTTTGGCGGTCGGTTTGGGTGCGCTGCCCTTGGGGGTGGTGCCTTTGGACTTTGCGGTCCTGATCGGCGTTTGCTTGCCCCGAATCAATGCCCCGGCTGGCGCGCTGGTTTTCTTCGCGGTGGCTTTACTGGCGAGATTCGGAGCCGCGGCAGGCGGTGTCTGCGGCGAAGCGGCGATTTTCTGCTTGGCGGGCCGCTTCGTCCTGATCTCGATCTCGCTCATTCCCACCCGTCTCCATCATCCGCCAAGACAATTGCCGCGCACGTGCGTCTATGTCACCATTCAACACTGGCGTCGGTCCCGTTTCGGTCATATTACCGGCATATACAATCGCGGCGCCAATGATCAAATGGAAGGGTGCGGTCCTGCCAATTCCGGCCTTTCCGCTTTCCTTTCTGCGAACCAAGTTTGACAGGCTCATGACCAGATTTTCCGGCACCTTGAAGACAAAGCCCGCGCGCTGGCTCCAGTCAGGCCTGTTCGCATTCGTCACGGCCGCCGTTGCGGTCACGGGATCTGCGCGTGCGGCCGATGAGCCAAGCGCCCTCATCAAGTTGCTGGGCATGCGCACAAGCGTACCTGAAGCCCCCGATTTCATTGTGAAGTCACGGCAGCCGACGGCAGATTTCATTCCTGTTCACTCGCCGCGCGCCAAGCCACCCGGCACGCCGATGGTAAAGGACGATGTCGCCAAGCAGGAGAAGGCGCTTGATTCTGCGCGTCTCCGGCAGGATCGTCTGGCAGGTCGCGCAAGCGCCCCGGTCGGAAAGTCCGTCGCCAACGAAATGGCCGCAAAAGACGCCAAGCCGAAACCCAAGGTGCAGACCTGCGGCCTGACCTGTCCGAGCCCGGGACTTCTGCCATCCCGGCCCGGCAAGGAAGCAAAGTAAGCGTGCAGCTTGATGGACCAGGCGGCACCGATCGTTTAAGCCGGTCCGCTTCAGAGTGTAAAAAGC
>CAIWVR010000028.1 GCA_903916165.1 uncultured Hyphomicrobiales bacterium
CGCCCAGACGATCTGCGTCATGCCCGTCCTCTTAAAACAACCAGCCGGTGAAAAGATTGATCGCGAGCACGACGAGAAAGACCAGTCCGAGCGCGCGACCGATGCGCCTTGCCCAGATCTCGACGGAATCGGGTGTCTCGTCCTCGTTGGCGCGCATGTTGACGCCGCCCAGCAACCCGCTTTCGCGCGACAGCGCGGCGAGCGAGCGGCGCGCCTCTTCAGCTTTCTGGTCACGATCGTTCATGCGCCAAGCCTAGCATTGCGCCTGAGAAAAAAGGCCGGCTGATTTGAAATGACCTTTTCAAACTCTCGGGAGCGTCATCCGCCCGGCGCGCGATGGCCCCGCATCACGCCTTCGACCGACAGGTCTTCATCAATGTCGGGCCAGTGAACGCCATGGCCCGCCGCCGCAGGCTCCCAATGCGCACGTTGCGCCGGCGTGGCCTTGGCGAGGCGGGGGTACCAGCTGAGTGGCGCGGCGAAGCGGCGCCCGTCGCGCAGCACGATCTCCAGTTCACCCTCAGTGCAGCGGACATCGGCGACACGTGGATCAAGACGAAGGGCCGAAATAGCCATGCCATGCCTCCAGAAATCGGATCTGCTCCTCGAACACCTTGCCTTCAACGAGACGCAGATCGCGCGCGTTCAGTCCGACATTTCGCGCCAGGCGAACTGGCGACAGCCAGTATTTGGCTGTCGCAGCGTCTCGGTCAATATGCACGTGGGGCGGCTCGTCGCCGTCGCTGCTGAAAAAGTAGAACCGAAATCCGTTCCACCTCAGCAGCGTCGGCATAAGCGCCCCCGTCAGATCACGCGATCTCGCGCACGTCGACAAAGTGCCCGGCAATCGCCGCCGCCGCCGCCATGGTGGGCGAGACGAGATGCGTGCGGCCCTTGAAACCCTGGCGGCCTTCAAAATTGCGATTCGAGGTCGAGGCGCAGCGTTCGCCCGGCGCCAGCTTGTCGGGGTTCATCGCAAGGCACATCGAGCAGCCAGGCTCGCGCCATTCGAAACCGGCGGCGAGGAAGATCTTGTCGAGGCCTTCGGCCTCGGCCTGATCCTTCACGAGGCCCGAGCCCGGCACGACCATGGCGTTCACATGGGCCGAAACGGTCTTGCCTTCCACCACCTTGGCGGCGGCGCGCAGGTCTTCGATGCGCCCGTTGGTGCAGGAGCCGATGAAAACGCGATCAAGCTTGAGGTCGACGATCTTCTCGCCGCCCTTGAGGCCCATGTAGTCCAGCGCGCGCTGGATCTTGGCGCGCTGCTGATCGGTCTTGGCGGTGTCGAGGGTCGGCACCGTGCCCTCGATGGAGATCACGTCTTCAGGCGACGTGCCCCACGAGACGATGGGCGGCAGGTTGGCGGCGTCGAGCACGATCTCGGTGTCGAAATGCGCGCCATCATCCGAGTGCAGCGTCTGCCAATAGGCCAGCGCAGCGTCCCAGGCGGCGCCCTTCGGGGCCTTCGGGCGATCCTTCAGATAGGCATAGGTCTTCTCGTCGGGCGCAATGAGGCCGGCGCGGGCACCGCCTTCGATCGTCATGTTGCAGACCGTCATGCGGCCTTCCATCGACAAGTCGCGGATCGCCTGACCGGCGAATTCGATGACATGGCCGGTGCCGCCCGCCGTGCCGATATGGCCGATGATCGACAGGATGATGTCCTTGGCGGTGACGCCATGCGGCAGCGAGCCGTTGACGGTCACGCGCATGTTCTTGGCCTTGGACTGCAGCAGCGTCTGGGTGGCGAGCACATGCTCGACCTCAGACGTACCGATGCCATTGGC
>CAIWVR010000029.1 GCA_903916165.1 uncultured Hyphomicrobiales bacterium
GCCGCATCGCGACGCTCGACGAGCTCGAATATTTCCGCCACGGCGGCATTCTGCAAGATGTGATCCGCCAGCTCGTCGCGGCGTAATCGCGCAGCGCACGGGTTTGCTTTTCAGAACCGCCGGGACGCGAGTCCCGGCGGTTCTTTCGTTTTGGCTCGTTCCCGCGTCGGCCAGTACGGGATGCCGCAGTTGCACGCGCGTCCCTCTCCCGCGCTGGCGGGAGAGGGTGGCTCGCGGAACGCGAGACGGGTGAGGGCGCCGGCCCCATCCTGCCAAGGTCTCTTCACCGGCGCCGCCCTCATCCGTCTGCCTTCGGCAGACACCTTCTCCCGCGCGTGCGGGAGAAGGGTGCGCCCGTCCGCTTGCCAAGCCGCCGGGCAGAGGCTAGCAAACGGGGCTCTTTGGCTCTCCAACCCGACGGACATTTCCTATGGCGACGCACAAACTCCTTCTTCTGCCGGGCGACGGCATCGGCCCCGAAGTCATGGCCGAAGTGGTCAAGGTCGCCGACTGGATGGGCCAGGAGGGCATCGCCTCCTTCGAGAGCGAGACGGGCCTTGTCGGTGGTGCGGCCTATGACGCGCATGGCCAGGCGATCAGCGGCAGCGACATGAAGCTCGCCATGGACTGCGATGCGGTGATCTTCGGCGCGGTCGGCGGCCCGAAATGGGATGCGGTCCCCTATGACATGCGCCCCGAAGCGGGCCTGCTGCGCCTGCGCAAGGATCTCGCCCTCTTCGCCAACCTGCGCCCGGCGATCTGCTATCCGGCGCTGGCCGACGATTCCTCGCTCAAGCGCGACATTGTCGAGGGCCTCGACATCATGATCGTGCGCGAGCTCACCGGTGGCGTCTATTTTGGCGAGCCCAAAGAGATCATCGATCTCGGCAACGGCCAGAAGCGTGGCATCGACACGCAGGTCTATGACACTTACGAGATCGAGCGCATCGGCCGCGTCGCCTTCGAGCTGGCGCGCAAGCGCGGCAACAAGGTCACCTCCTCCGAGAAGCGCAATGTGATGAAGTCCGGCGTGCTCTGGCACGAGGTCATCACCGCCCTTCACAAGCGCGAATTCGCCGATGTGAAGCTCGACCATATGCTGGCCGATGCGCTGGGCATGCAGCTTGTGCGCTGGCCCAAGCAGTTCGACGTTATCGTGACCGATAATCTCTTCGGCGACATGCTCTCCGACGTCGCCTCCATGCTCACAGGCTCGCTCGGCATGCTGCCCTCGGCCTCGCTCGGCGAAGCCGATCCGATCACAGGCAAGCGCCGCGCCATGTACGAGCCCGTGCACGGCTCGGCCCCCGACATTGCGGGCAAGGGCATCGCCAATCCGATCGCGATGATCGCGTCGTTCGGCATGGCCTTGCGCTATTCGTTCAACCTGGGTGACGCCGCCGACATGGTCGACAAGGCCATCGCGAATGTGTTGGATTCCGGCTTGCGCACAGCCGACATCAAGGGCGCATCCACGAGCTTCGTGTCGACGGTCGAGATGGGCGATGCCATTCTTGCCGCGCTGCGCGCCCTCAAGACCTGAGCCGTCCATCTTCCATGCAGAGCCCCGGTCCTCGCAGACCGGGGCTTTTTTCATGGTGGGTTCAGCGGATGCGCGCGCGCGTCGCTCACACGTGTCAGCCCTTTCACGGGTCGCCCGGCCTCGCGTGGCAGGCACAGCATGTTGAAGCAGCAGGCTGGACCGAAGACATTGTCGGTGCGGCCGTTGAAATTGGCCGGCGAGAACAGGGGCGCGACATGCCACCAGGCATCATAGCCCAGCGCCCAGATCGCTTCGATCAACGCCGGCGAGCGCGCGGTGACATCGTTCTCGACATAAAGCGCGGGACGGAAGCGCGCGATCATATGGGCGGCACCGGCCAGAACCTGCGCCTCCATGCCCTCGACATCGATCTTGATAAGCCGCAGCCTGTCGCCATCATAGGTCTCGTCGAGCGGGCGGACCGGCACCTTGCGACGCCGGGTCGCGGCACCTTGCGCGAGCGTGGCCAGCGACAGGCCGCCGAAATTCTGCGTCCCCGCATAATCAGGTTCGGCGATCTCAATCTCGCCGCGCTGCGCCGCGCAGCCCTCGTTGTAGAGGCGCACATTGGTGAGGTCGTTCAGGACGCAATTGGTGGCCAGCAGCTGGAAGATCGCGGCCTGCGGCTCGAAGGCATAGACCTCGCCGGAGCGGGTGCCTTCCGGTGCCGCGATGCGGGCGGCGAGCGGCAGCGTGTGCGCGCCAATATTGGCCCCCGCGTCGATCACATCGTCGCCGGGCCTGACAAGCTGCGTGAGGAGGGCGATTTCGGCCTCCGTCCATTCGCCATATTCGACCAGCGAACGCCCGATATAGACATCACGGGCGAGCACGATCATGCGCCCGTGCCGGGTCTGCGCGGTCTGGAAACGGGTGGTCATGAAAAACGGGCCTTTGAGGATCTTGCCCCTGAAAGGCTTCAGTGTCTTGCGTATTGGAGGGTCCCGTCAAGCTGGCGGGATCAGCGTACGCATTGACAGGGCCGCCGCGCCCGTGCTTTTGAGCGCGCACAGTCCCCCCGATGATCGATGACGATCACGGCCCCTGTGGCCGGGGAGACCATGGGCCTTCAGGCCCTCAAAACGGGATTTGAGATCATGGGTTACAAGGTCGCAGTCGTGGGTGCCACGGGTCACGTGGGCCGCGAAATGCTCGCCATCCTGGCCGAGCGCAACTTCCCCGCCAGCGAAGTGGTGGCGCTCGCGTCGTCGCGCTCGCAGGGCACGGAAGTGAGCTATGGCGACAAGGTGCTCAAGTGCAAGGTGCTCGACAATTATGATTTCTCCGGCGTCGACATCTGCCTGATGTCGGCGGGCGGCGACGTGTCGAAGGTCTGGTCGCCC
>CAIWVR010000030.1 GCA_903916165.1 uncultured Hyphomicrobiales bacterium
CTGCTCACGGTCGCGGGCGCGCTGCCGCCCGAGCGCATCATGGGCGTCGAGACGGGCGGCTGTCCGCATACCGCGATCCGCGAGGACGCCTCGATCAATCTCGCCGCCGTGGCCGAGATGTATAAAAAATTTCCCGGTCTCGAAATCATGCTGATCGAAAGCGGCGGCGACAATCTGGCGGCGACCTTCTCGCCCGAGCTTGCCGACATCACCCTCTACGTCATCGACGTCTCGGGCGGCGAAAAGATCCCGCGCAAGGGCGGGCCGGGCATCACGCGCTCCGATCTTCTCGTCATCAACAAGATCGACCTCGCGCCTTATGTCGGAGCCTCGCTCGCCGTGATGGACGCCGACACCAAGCGCATGCGCGGCGAGCGGCCTTATGTGTTTTCCAACATGAAGACCGGCGAGGGATTGCCGACGATCATGAATTTCATCGCGCGGCGCGGCGGCCTGCCGGTGCGCGCGCCGGTGACGGCGGAGTAACGTGCGCAGCCCTCTCCCGCGGCTCGCGGGAGAGGGTGGCATGCGAAGCATGACGGGTGAGGGCGGCACCGCTTCGCTCACCTCTCAAGACAAGCACAACAGCAAACACCCTCATCCGACCCGCTTCGCGGGCCACCTTCTCCCGCCAGTGCGGGAGAAGGTTTTGAGTCCGCTCCGTTTGCGCCCATCCCCCGATCCGGGGCATGATGGTCTTCAGGGAGACACCATTCATGCCGTCCAAGCTCGACCAGTTGAAGACCATGACCACCATCGTCGCCGACACGGGCGACATGGAGGCCATCGGCGCGTTCAAGCCGACCGATTGCACGACCAATCCGACGCTCATCCTGAAAGCCGCGCAAATGCCCGCCTATCGGCATCTGCTCGACGAGGCGATCGAATGGGGCCGCAGCCATCGCGCGGTGACGAGTGAGGTCACGGACCGGCTCGCGGTGAATTTCGGGGCCGAGCTCGCCAGACTCGTGCCCGGCCGCGTCTCGACCGAAGTCGATGCCGACCTCTCCTTCGATGTGGAGGGCATGGTCGCCAAGGGCCGCGCCATCATCGCCGATTACGGGACGCGCGGCGTGACGGCCGACCGCGTGCTGATCAAGCTCGCCTCGACGTGGGAAGGCGCGCGCGCTTGCGAAATCCTGCAGGCCGAGGGCATCGACTGCAACATGACGCTGCTGTTCAGCCTCGCCCAGGCGGTGGCGTGCGCGCAGGCGAACGCCTTCCTGATCTCGCCTTTCGTCGGGCGCATTCTCGACTGGCACGTCAAGGCCAGCGGACGGACCTTCGAACCGGAGGAAGATCCCGGCGTGCTCTCGGTTCGCCAGATCTATGCCTATTACAAGGCGCATGGCATCGACACGGTCGTGATGGGCGCCTCGTTCCGCTCGCTGGGCGAAATCGAGGCGCTGGCCGGCTGCGACCGCCTGACGATCGCGCCTGCCCTCCTCGATGAACTGGCGAAGGACGAGGGCACGCTGACACGCAAGCTCGACCATGCGCAGGCGGCCGCTCTGGCTCCGGCGAAAATGTCGCTCGATGAAAAGACCTTCCGCCTGCTGATGAACGAAGATGCGATGGCGAGCGAAAAATTGTCCGAAGGCATTCGCCTGTTCACCAAGGACCTGCGGAGCTTGCGTGAACTTGTCGCCAGGCGGATGGAAGATTCCATCGCCGCCGGCCAGTCGGGGCCGCTGCCCTGAAA
>CAIWVR010000031.1 GCA_903916165.1 uncultured Hyphomicrobiales bacterium
CGACATCGAGCGCGGCTTTCTGGGTGGCGGGATAATCGCCGGAATCGAGCACGACCTGCATGCCGCCGCGCGTCTTCAGCGGCGTCCTGTAGGGCATGGCCGCGCCCGGCACGAGATTGCGGCGCCGCACCTCGGCACGGTCGAGATGCAGCTCGCGCGCCACGCGGTCGAGCAGACGCTCCATGACGAACACGGCCTGTGGCTGGCCGGCACCACGGATTGGCGTGACGGACACCTTGTTGGTGGCCACCAGCTTGATGTCGAGAAAATAGTTCGGAATGACATAGGGCAGCGTGATCGCCGCCGCCGAGCCATAGGCGATGTTGACGCCGCGCGCCGTATAGGCGCCGTGATCGTGGATCAGCAGGCCGCGCAAGCCGAGCACCTTCCCCTGCGCATCGACGGCGATCTCCATGTCCCAATATTGATCGCGTTCCTGCGTCGTGGCGACGAAATGCTCGCGGCGATCCTCGATCCATTTGACGGGCGTCTGCAACATCTGCGCGGCCAGCGCGACGATGGCTTCTTCCGGATAGAAGACCAGCTTCGGCCCGAAGCCACCACCGACGTCAGGCGTGATGACGCGCAACTTGTCCTCGTCGCGCCCCAGCAGGCCGCACAGGACGCGCTTGCCCGCGTGCGGCGTCTGCGTCGAACTCCACATGGTGAGCAGGTCGCTCATCGGATCGAGGTTGGCGACAACGCCACGGCATTCCATCGATTGCGCAACGCCGCGATGCTGCCAGTAGCTTTCCTTGAAGACATGGGCGGCGGCGGCGAAAGCCGCGTCGCAATCGCCATAGCCCATATCGAATTCAGCGGCGATATTATGCGGCGCGCCATGGTGGGCGCGCGGCGCATCCGGTGCCAGCGCCGCGCGGCAATCGTTGGCGACGGGCAAGGTGTCGAAATCGACAAACACCAGCGCCGCAGCATCTTCGGCAACATAGCGGCTGTCGGCGATGACGGCGGCGATGGCCTCGCCCACATGCACGACCTCGCGGTCTGCCAGCACGGGACGGTGCAGCTCCTGCCGGTAAGCGGGGCTTGGCAATGCGACCTTGAGCAGCCGGTCGGCGAGATGGGGCGCGATGTCCTCCATCGTCAGCACGGCATGGACGCCAGGCACCTCCAGTGCGGCGCTCTTGTCGATGGAATTGATCAGCGCATGGGCATGGGGGCTGCGCACGAAGGCGATGTGCAACATGCCGGGAAAGGCGATGTCATCGACGAAACGCGCCTGCCCCATCAGCAGCGCACGATCCTCGATGCGCGCGACGCTGTGGCCGACGATGCGGGTGTCGACGGGCGCGCTCACGTGGCCGCTCCCGCGCGCATTTTCGCCGCCGCATCCAGCGTCGCCGCGACAATGCCCTCGTAACCCGTGCAGCGACACAGATTGCCAGAGATGGCGATGCGCACCTCGTCCGCGCTCGGCGACGGATTGTCGTGGAGCAGCTCGACCAGCGTGGTCAGCATGCCCGGCGTGCAGAAGCCGCATTGCAGACCGTGATGGTCCGACAGGGCCTGCTGCAGCGGGTGCATCTGGTCGCCGGTCGACAATCCCTCGACGGTCGTCAGTGCGTGCCCATTTGCCTGCACGGCGAGCATCAGGCAGGAGCGCGCGCTCAGACCGTCGAACAGGATGGTGCAGGCGCCGCAGACGCCATGCTCGCAACCGACATGGGTGCCGGTGAGGCGCAAGTCATGGCGCAGGAAATCGGCAAGCGTCATGCGCACGGAAACCGCCTTGACATAGGCCTTTCCGTTCACTGTCAGGGAAATCGTGCGGGTCTCGCCGGCGCTGTCCATGCCGTTCCTCAATGTCTTGCTGGCGCATTGCAGCGCGCGAAGGCCTGGTCGAGTGCGCGCCGCGTCATCACGCTGGCGAGATGCTGACGATAGCTGGCAGGCACATAGACATCGCCCACCGCATCCACCTTGCGGCAGAGGTCGGCGGCGGCGTGGAATGTCGCGGGTGTCGCGGGCTGGCCGACAAGGGCTTCTTCCACCACATGCATGCGCAGCGGCGTCGCGATAACGCCGCCCAGCGCGATGGCTGCACGCGAGATGCGGCCGCCTCCATCGACGAGAAGCATGGCCGCGCAGGACACAATGGCAAAATCGCCGTGCCGGCGCGCGAATTCCTGGAAGGCGTGCCCGGCCTCACGTGGCCATAGGGGAAACGACACACGCGTGACAATCTCGTCCAGCTCGATGGACGGGGTCATATAGCCGACCGGGAAATCCGCGAAGGGGATCGCGCGGGCACCCTTCGGACCGATCACGTCGATCACGGCATCAAGCGCGCAGGCGAGCGTCGGCAGTTCGGCGGCCGGGTCGAGATGGCAGAGCGACCCGCCGACCGTGCCCCGGTTGCGCGTCTGGCGATGGCCGACATAATGCAAAGCTTCGATGAGGATCGGGCAGGCGTCCGCCACCTCCGCGCTGAATTCAATGTCGCGCTGGCGCGTCATGGCACCGATCTCGACATGGGTTTTTGTGATGCGCACGCCGGAGAGCTCGGCCACGCCATTCAGATCGACGACATGATCAGGCAGGACGAAACGCATGTTGAGCATCGGCATGAGGGATTGCCCTCCCGCCAACGGCTTCGCATTATCCAAAGTCGCAAGCAGGTCGACCGCCTGCTGCAATGTCGCCGGATCGTGGTAGCTGAACGGCGGCGGCTTCATCTGGCGCACATCCTTGCCTTCGCGCCGTAACGCGGAGCTGACATTCGATTTTCTGGATTTACGCCAGAAATAGGACATCCGCAAGTCCATCCGGGTGCCGAGACCAGCTTGCACAGCGCGCGCCACCTTGCGCCATATCTGATGAAATGACCTATTTTTCAGCTTTCTAGGCTCTGCACGCCGAGCGGCTCAGAGCTTGGTTGACGGGCGCTCGACAGCGTGCTCCAATTTTGGCACAAGGCTTGCGAAAAACGCTGGCACATCCATCAGGAGACGTTTGAATGAGTTCGGAAAAAATCACGGCGCGTGGGCAGGATCTGCGCTCCTGGATCGCGGCGATGCAGGAAGCCGGCGAGCTCGTCACCGTGAAGGGTGCCGATCGCGAGAGCGAAATCGGCGGCGTTGTTGATATTGCCATGCGCAAGATGGGCCGCCCCTCCGTCCTGTTCGAGGACATTCCGGGCTATGAACCAGGCTATCGCGTGCTGGGCAATCTGTTCACCTCGGTCAAGCGCATCGCGCTCACCGTCGGCCTGCCCGCCGACACCAAGGAAGTGGACCTCGTCCGGTTCTGGCGCGATTACATGCGCAATGCGCCGACCATGCCGACCAAGGAAGTCAATGCCGGCGCGCTGCTCGAAAACACGTTTACCGGCGACGACATTGACATCATGAAGATCCCGGCCCCGCGCTGGCACGAGCAGGATGGCGGCCATTACATCGGCACCGGCTGCATGGTCATCATGAAGGATCGCGATTCGGGCTGGATCAACTACGGTGCCTATCGCATCCAGCAGCATGACAAGCGCACCGCCTCCGTCATGATCTCCAAGGGCAAGCACGGCGACATTCTCATGCGCCGCTATCACGACCGCGGCGAGCCCTGCCCCATCGCCGTGGTGGCTGGCGTGCATCCTGGCCTCTTTGCCGTGGCCGGTCTCGAAATCCCCTATGGCAAGAATGAATTCGAGGCGGCCGGCGGCCTGCTTGGCGAATCCATCCGCACCATCAACGGCCCGAAGACCGGGCTGCCCATTCCCGCCGAAGCCGAGATCGCCTTCGAGGGCTTCGTCTATCCCGACGACCTCATCGATGAGGGCCCGCTTGGCGAATGGACTGGCTATTATGCCGGCGGCAAGAAGAAGGAACCGGCGATCCGGATCGAGACCTTCTGGCACCGCGACAATCCGATCCTGACCGGTGCCATTCCCGGCATCCCGCCCAATGACGACACTTTCTACCGCGGCACCGCGCGCGCGGGCGTCGTCTGGCA
>CAIWVR010000032.1 GCA_903916165.1 uncultured Hyphomicrobiales bacterium
ACATGGGCGGAATGGCGGAACTGGTCGACGGGCGTCACCTTTTCCAGACTATAGCCGCCGTCGAGCAGGATCCGGGCGTCGCGCGCGAAGGTCTGCACATTGCAGGACACGCCCACCACGGTCGGTACTTTCGAAACAGCCAGCGCCTCAGCCTGGGCCTGCGCACCCGCGCGGGGCGGATCGAAGACGACGGCGTCGAGATTGTCGAGTTCGCCCGCCATCAGCGGACGCGAATAGAGATTGCGATGCTGGGTCTTCAGGTGACGCAGCCCTTCGGTGTCATGTGCGGCCCGCGCCAGCGCGCGCATGGCCGGGGCGTCGCCCTCGACCGCCAGCACTTCGGCCTTTTCCGCCAGCCGCAGGGCGAAAGTGCCTGAGCCCGCGAAAAGATCTGCGATCTTCTTCGCGCCGCCGACGCCCGCGCGCACGAGGGCGCCGAGCGCCTCTTCGCCAGCAGCGGTGGCCTGCAGGAAGCCGCCGGCTGGCAGGGTGACGAGAGCCGTGCCCATCCGCAGCGTCGGCGGGCGGCGCTCAATGATCGTTTCGCCATGGTTGGACACGCGGGCGAGATCATGGCGCTCGGCAATGGTGATCAGCGCCTGCCGGTAGCCGAAGTCGAGCGGCCCGGTGCCGCGCACGTCGATGTCGAGGCCCTCCAGCGTCGTCGTGACGACAATGTCGAGCGGCTTGTCGAGCGGAATGAGCACGATCGCCGCCTCGCGCGCCACGTCGAGCGCTTGGGTGAGGCCGGGGTCGAGAATGGGGCACTGGTCGATGGAGACGATGGCATGCGCGCGCGCCTGCATGTAGCCGAGTTCGATCCGCTTGCGGCCGCCGGCATCCTCATGGACGCGGGCGTGGAAGGTGGCGCGGCGGCGTCCCGCGCCATGCGCATCGACGAGCGGCAGGATGTTGGTGTCGATCTTGGCGCGCGACAGGCCCTCGACCACGAGGCCACGCTTCCAGTCGGCATAGGGCGGCCAGGCGAGCGTCTGCACGGCGCAGCCGCCGCAGGTCGTGAAATATTTGCAGAACGAGGGAACCCGGTCGGCGCTGGGCGTCAGAACTTCGACGAGCCTGGCGCGGTCGCCATCGATTTCGGCGCGCACGATCTCGCCGGGCAGGGCATAGGGCACGGCGATCATGCCGCCATCGTGCCGGGCGAGGCCTTCGCCGCGCTGGCCAAGCCGCGCGATGGTGAGTTCCGCGTTCAAGTCGAAGTCAGTCATGTCAGGGGTTTTTCCGCGGCCGTCAGGAATTCCACATTCCCGTCGCCGCCTGTGATCGGCGAAGGCGTGACCCCTAGCACTTTCCAGCCCTGACTGGCGAGCCAATCCTGAATATCGCGGCAGACCGCCTCGTGGATGGCGGCGTCCTTGACCACGCCCTTCTTCAGCGCGGCCCGCCCTGCCTCGAACTGCGGCTTGATCAGCGCGATGAGCCGCGCGCCGGGCGCCGCCAGCGCCAGCACCTGTTTCAGGACGAGTTTCAGCGAGATGAAGCTGGCGTCGCAGACCACGAGCTGCGGCGCCTGCGGAATGAGGCCTGTGTCGAGATCGCGCGCATCGGTCTTTTCCAGCGAGACCACGCGCGGCTCGCCCTGCAGGCTGGCGTGCAGCTGGCCCTGCCCGACATCGACCGCATAGACAATGGAGGCCCCGCGCGACAGCAGCACATGGGTGAAGCCGCCGGTGGAGGAGCCCACATCGAGACAGACGAGGCCCGCGGGGTCGATGGCGAAATGGGCCAGGCCCTCGACGAGCTTGAGCCCACCGCGCGACACCCAGGGGTAGGGGGCGGTGGCGGCGATCTCGGCACCGGCGTCGAGCATGTCGGAGGGCTTGCGCACGGCCGTGCCAGCGGCGCGCACAAGCCCCGCCTCGATGGCCTCACGCGCCTTGGCGCGGCTCTCAACCAGGCCGCGCTCGACGAGCAGCAGATCGGCGCGGATGCGGGTCACGCGCGAGCCGTCATTGCGAGCGGAGCGAAGCAATGC
>CAIWVR010000033.1 GCA_903916165.1 uncultured Hyphomicrobiales bacterium
GTTGCGATGACCTCCCACAGCAACCGGCATGCGTGCCTGGATTGCTTTGCTCCGCTCGCAATGACGGCGCGGTGCCCCCCCACGCAAGCCTGTGCACTGCCGCACCGGCGCGCTTTCGCTGGCGCCCGCGATCCCCGATAGTGGCGCGACCAAGAGGGGGCCTTAGCTTTGAGCTTGATCCGGGACGTCGGTTTCATCCATCTTCACGTTCACACGTCCTTCTCGCTGCGCGAAGGTGCGCTCAGCATTGCGCGTCTGGGCAAGATGGCCACCGCTGACGCCATGCCGGCGCTGGCGATCACCGACACCAACAATCTCTTCGGTGCCCTCGAATTTTCCGAAAAACTGTCGAAGGACGGCATCCAGCCCATCGTTGGCATCCAGCTCACGATCGACTTCAAGGATGCCGCCGCGCTGGGTGCCCGCCACGACATCACGGGGCTGAACCGCGCCTCCATCGTCCTGCTCGCGCAGACCGAGGAGGGCTATGAAAACCTGATGAAGCTCGGCTCGCAGGCCTGGCTCCTGCCGCAGCCCGGCGACACGCCGCATGTGCCGATCGAGGCGCTGCTCGGCCGCAGTGGCGGCCTGATTGCGCTCACCGGCGGCCCGAATGGTCCCATCGATCATGCGCTGCGGCTCGGACGCCCCGAAGCCGCGCAGGCGCGGCTCGACCTCCTGCGCCCATTGTTCGACCGGCGGCTCTATGTCGAGATCCAGCGCCACGGCACGGATGCGGAGAAGAAGGTCGAGCCCGATCTGATCGGCCTGTCCTATCGCACCGGCCTGCCGCTGGTGGCCACCAATGAACCCTATTTTGCCGCGCGCTCGGATTATGAGGCGCATGACGCCTTGCTGTGCATTGCCGATGGCACCATCGTCTCCGATCCCAACCGCCGCCACGTCACGCGTGAGCACCGGTTCAAGACGCGCGGCGAAATGTTGGCCGTTTTCAAGGACCTGCCGGAGGCAACCGACCAGAGTGTCGAGATCGCCATGCGCTGTTCCTACCGGCCGCTGACGCGCCAGCCCATCCTGCCGCGTTTCACGACCGGCGTGGCCTCGGGCGGCTCCGGCGCGGCGGAGACGGAAGAAAGCGCCGAACTCTGCCGGCAGGCCGAGGAAGGCCTGCGCGCGCGGCTCGCCAAGCACGGCACGGCCCCGGGTTTTGCGGTCAGCGACTATGAAGAGCGGCTCGCCTTCGAGCTTGGCATCATCACGCGCATGAAGTTTCCGGGCTATTTCCTGATCGTGTCCGACTTAATCAAATGGGCGAAAGCGCAGGGCATTCCGGTTGGGCCGGGCCGTGGTTCCGGCGCAGGCTCGCTCGTCGCCTATGCGCTGACGATCACCGACCTCGATCCCATTCGCTTCGGTCTGCTGTTCGAGCGCTTTCTGAATCCTGAGCGCGTGTCGATGCCCGACTTCGACATCGACTTCTGCCAGACGCGGCGCGACGAGGTCATCCGCTACGTGCGCCAGCGCTATGGCGTGGATCGGGTTGCGCAGATCATCACCTTCGGCTCGTTCCTGGCGCGCGGCGTGCTGCGCAATGTTGGGCGCGTGCTGGAAATGCCGCTCGGACAGGTCGACAAGCTCGCCAAACTGGTGCCGCAGAACCCGGCCGCGCCGGTGTCGCTGAAACAGGCCATTGAATCCGAACCCAAATTGCGCGAGGCGGCCGAGACGGACCCGAAGGTCGGCCAACTTCTGAAGATCGCCGAGACGCTGGAAGGGCTTTATTCCAACGCCTCGACCCATGCGGCGGGCATTGTCATCGGTGACCGTCCGCTCGACGAACTTGTGCCGCTTTACCGCGATCCAAAATCGGACATGCCCGCGACCCAGTTCAACATGAAATGGGTGGAGCCGGCGGGTCTCGTGAAATTTGACTTCCTTGGCCTGAAGACGCTGACCACGCTCTCAACCACGGTTGCGCTGCTGGCCAAGCGCGGCATCGTGGTCGACATCGGGAAAATCCCGCTCGACGACAAGAAGACCTATGACATGCTGGGCCGCGGCGAGACCATTGGCGTGTTCCAGGTGGAATCGGCGGGCATGCGCAAGGCGCTTGCAGACATGAAGGCCGACCGGCTCGAAGATATTATCGCGCTTGTCGCGCTGTATCGTCCCGGTCCCATGGCCAATATCCCGACCTATTGCGCGGTGAAGCTCGGCGACATCGACGCCGACTATATCCATCCGCTGATGGAGCCGGTGCTCAAGGAAACCTGCGGCGTCATTATCTATCAGGAACAGGTGATGCAGATTGCGCAGATCCTGTCGGGCTATTCGCTGGGCGAAGCCGATTTGCTGCGCCGCGCGATGGGCAAGAAAATCAAGGCGGAGATGGATTCGCAGCGCGAGCGTTTCGTCAACGGCTGCATCGAGCGCGGCATCACCAAGGCGAAGGCCGACGAGATTTTCGACCTGCTGGCGAAATTTGCCGATTACGGCTTCAACAAGTCGCACGCCGCCGCCTATGCGCTGATCGCCTATCAGACGGGCTGGTTCAAGGCGAATTATCCGGTCGAGTTCATTGCGGCGTCGATGACGCTCGACAAGTCCAACACCGACAAACTGTCGGAATTCCGCAACGAGGCGCGACGTCTGGGCATCAAGGTGGATTCGCCCTCGCTGCGCCATTCGGGCGTCGATTTTGAAGTGCACACGGGCACCGACGGCAAGCTCACCATCCGCTACGCGCTGTCGGCGGTGAAGGGTGTCGGCGAGGGGCAGGCGGCCGCGATCGTGGCGGTGCGCGACGGCCGTCCGTTCCGCGACCTGTCCGACCTGTCGTCGCGCCTCAACCCGCGCGACGTCAACAAGCGCGTGCTCGAGAGCCTCGTCTGTGCGGGCGCCTTCGA
>CAIWVR010000034.1 GCA_903916165.1 uncultured Hyphomicrobiales bacterium
ATCATCATTGCGAGGAGTCGAAGGCGACGCGGCAATCCATCTTCGGGAGACTGTCGGCTTCGCTCCGCGCGCAGTGACGGCTATTCCGGGACGAACACTTCGCCCTTCATGATCGGGCGGCATGTGCGCAGGATGCCCGCACGCACGACCTGCAGCTCCGACCCCACGCCCGCTGTTTCCAGACGCACATCGACCATGCCGGTGGGATGCTCGATCCAGATCGTGCGCGGGTTGCCTTCAGGGCGGCGGGCAAATTCATAAGCCACCGAACCTTCCACCATGCAGGCGGTCGCGACGCAGCAGGCACCTGTCACCGCATGGGCGGCGTGCAGCGCATGCGGGGTGAGATAGCGCGAGGTGATCGCGCCCTCACCGCGCGGCTCCGACAGAAGACCAACCTTCGGGATGACACTGTCGGTCACATCGCCAAAGCCCATCATCCGCCCGGCTTCCATGCGGATGCTTTCGATGCGCTTCAGCAATTCCTTGTTGCCGTCGATCTCCTTGCGGCCCTCCGTGCCCTCGAGGCCGAGGTCGCGGGCGCGCATCAGGATCATCGGCATGGCGACATCGAAGCACGACACATCCACGCCCTGGATATTGTCCATCACCTTGCCGGTCGGACACATCGAACCGGTCTTGCCGCCCACGATATCCATGAAGTTCAACACCACCGCAGCCGCCACGCCCGGCACGCCGTCGATGGCGGCATCGCCCGTATATTTCAAGCGCTTGCCCGGCGTCTGGATGACCGCCTCGATCTTGCTCGACGTATTGATGTCGTAGATCACGACCCGCGTCTCGCCATCCTGGATTGGCACAATGCCCATCTCCAGCGCAAAGGGCGCAACGCCTGACAGCATATTGCCGCAAGACGGCCCGGTGTCGACGAGCGGCCGGGTGATGTCGACCTGGCAGAACAGATAGTCGACATCGACGCCCTCGCGCGTTGATTTGGAGACAATGGCCACCTTCGACGTCAGCGTATCGGCGCCGCCGAGGCCATCGATCTGGCGGATATCGGGCGAGCCTATGACCTTCAAAAGCACGCGGTCGCGCGCGGCAATGTCGGACGGCAGGTCCTCGGCGCGAAAATAGGGGCCCTTGGATGTGCCACCGCGAAAGATGAAGCAGGGAATCGAAATGTGATCTTGCACGTTCATGGGGACGCCTCTTTCCTTGCGGCGCGGACTGGACCACCCTCCCCGGTGCCTTTATCAAACCCGCGCAATCCGGCAAAACCGATACAGAACACGGCTTGCGAGCGCAACCGGACGCGCCAGATTTGCCAGCGCCGACAAGCTTTGGCACTGTGCGCCCGGTCAGGCCAAACCGAAGGCCGCAGGGAGGTTTCATGCGCAGCATAACCATGGATGAGGCGCTCGCCGTCATCCTCAAGACATTCGAAAAAGCAGCCGAGATGGAGGCCTATGCGCTGGCCGCCTGCGTGCTCGACAATGGCGGACGGGTGAAGGCCTTCCTGAAGCAGGACGGTGCCTCGATCATGCGGTTCGAAATCGCGCGCGGCAAGGCGTTCGGCGCGCTCTCCCTGCACCGCACCTCGCGCATGGTGCTGGCCAAGGCGCGCGAAAAGCCGGCCTTTATGGACACGTTGCGTGAGATGGCCGACAGTCCGATCTTCCTCGAAGCTGGCGGCCAGATTATCCGCGACGCCAATGGCGATGTGATCGGCGCCATCGGGGTTACGGGGGATGTGAACGAGGTCGATGACATTTGCGCCATCGAGGGTATCCGCCGCGCGGGCCTGCGCTCGGACGATGATTTCACCGCCGAAGAGATGAAGCGCCTCAACATCAAGCCCAATCCCGTGCTGAAAGATCCGCGTACGTGAGCCCATCGCTGAACGCCAATGCACGCCGCCGCGCCTTTCGCGCGCATCTGGCCGGGACCGCCTGCCTGTATCCGGCCTCGATCTACGATCCGCTATCGGCACGCGCGGCCGAGGAGCTTGGCTTCGAACTCGTGTTCATGGCGGGATCTGTCGCCTCGCTGGTCATCCTTGGCGCACCCGATCTCGTGATCGTGACACTCTCGGAGCTGGCCGAACAGGCGCGCCGCATCGCACGGGCCACAAGCTTGCCCTTCTTCCTCGACGCCGATCACGGTTTCGGCAATGCGCTGTCGGTCATGCGTAGCGTGGAGGAGCTGGAAGCGGCGGGCCTGTCGGGCATCACGATCGAAGACACCGCCCTGCCCGAGCATTTCGGCCAGAGCGGTGCCTCGGCACCTCATGC
Source organism: uncultured Hyphomicrobiales bacterium (assembly GCA_903916165.1). Taxonomy (GTDB): domain Bacteria; phylum Pseudomonadota; class Alphaproteobacteria; order Rhizobiales; family Beijerinckiaceae; genus Terripilifer. The sequence goes on from CAIWVR010000034.1 coordinate 2,256, forward strand.
CCTGGATGAAAGCATCGGCAAGATGAAGGCGGCGCTCGCCGCGCGCAGCGATCCGGACTTTGTCGTGATCGGCCGCTCGGGCGCAGTCGCGACCACAGGTCTCGACGACGCGCTACTGCGCATTGCTGCCTACCAGGATGCCGGCGTCGATGCGATCTTCCTGTCGGGTCTGTCGACGCGCGAGGAGGTGGAAGCCTGCGCCGCCGCCTGCCGCGTGCCCCTGCTGCTTGGCAATGTGCCGCCAACCCTGCGCGACGCGCAGGCACTGGCGAGCCTTGGCGTGCGCGCGGTCATCACCGGCCATCGCCCGCATTCGGCCGCCGTGCGCGCCACCTATGAAACCTTGCGCGACACCCGCGCAGGCGTGCTTGGCCCGCAGCCCGATGACGAGCCATCAATGATAAACCGTCTGTCGCGCAAGACAGAATTTGGCGCTTGGCGCACCGCCTTTCTCACCTCGGATAAGGAAGCGCAATCGTGAAACATATTCTCGTCTCCGCCTTCCCCAATGCCAAGGCCCTGCCGATCTACATCGCGCAGGAGCGTGGCCTATTTTCCAGGCGTGGCCTTGAAGTCGATCTCGACGAGACGGAAGCGTCCAGGGACCAGCGCGAAGGTCTTGCGTCCGGCCGCATCCAGATCGTGCAATCGGCCATCGACAATGGTCTCGCGCTGATCGTCACCGGGCATGACATCGTCGTCGTCATGGGCGGCGAAGGCGGGATGAATGATTTCATCGTCCAGCCCGAGATCAACACGCTTGAGGACCTGCGCGGACGTCGCCTTGTGGTCGATTCACCCGACACAGCCTATGCGCTTCTGGCGCGCAAGATGCTGAAGGCCGCCGGTCTCGAATATGGCGTCGATTACGACATGCGCCCGGTCGGCAATGGTTCGCATCGTCTCGCCGCCATGCTGCGCGACAAGGAAAATGCCGGCGCGGTTCTCAACCCGCCCTTCACCGCACAGGCCAAGGCAGCGGGCCTGAAGAGCCTTGGTCGTCTTGTCGATCATCTCGGCCCCTATCAGGCTGGCGGTGCCTTCGCGCATCGCCACTGGGCGCAGGACAACAGCGCCACGCTCGAAGCCTATATTGCCGGTTATGTCGAGGCTTTGCGCTGGATGCGCAACCCTGAGAATTTTGACAGGCAGGAGACAATGCTGGTGCAGCGCCTGAAACTTGCGCCCGAGATCGCCAGGGCCACCCTGCAGGACATGCTGGAGCCGGACTTCGGCTTTATGACGGATGCGAAACTCGACATGCGCGGCATGACGGCCGTGCTCGAAACGCGCGCCGCCACCGAAGGCCAAGATCCGCGCCTGTCCAAGATGACAAGCTTCATCGACGAGAGCTGGTACGAGCGTGCGCTCGCATCGCTGGAAACATGCTAAACATGGCGCGCGAAACCATTCCCCTCTCGCTGGCGGACTTTCTTGCGCGCGACCAGGTCGCGCTGGTGATGTGGGATTTCCAGAAGGGACTGGCGGGCAAGGCCCTTCATGCAGCCAACGTCATCGCCGCCGCACAGAAACTTGTCGCGGCTGCCGATGCTGCCGGCATTCCCGTCATCTGGAGCCGGCATGTGCTGCCGCCGCTCGATCTTATCTCGGGGCCGTTTAAACTGTTTCTCATGCGGAAGCAGAACGTGTCCGACCCCGCTGATCTCGCGCCCGCCATGCAGGAGGGCATGGAGGAAACGCAATTCGTCGATGGTCTCGCGCCGGGAGCGCACCATATCGTTCTGGAGAAGAGCCAGCCGTCGCTGTTCATCGACACGCCACTCGAAAACCGGCTGCGCACGCTGGGCGTGAAAACCATTGTGCTGGCGGGCGTAGCAACCGATATCGGCATTGAGTTCAACGCGCGCCATGCGGCGGCGCGCGGTATTTTCAGCGTCATCGCTGAAGACGCCACCGGATCCTACACTGACGCCGCGCAGGCGCGCAGCATCGCATTCCTGCGCAGCTGGATCACGCCGGTGGCCAGCACTGACGATATCGTCGCGCATTGGAACAATTGAAGCCGCAAGGCTCACCAAGGAGGAACACATGACAAGAACGACACTCACAACCATGCTCGGCGCATGTTCGATCGTCGCTTTGCTCGGCGGCGCACAGGCGCAGCAGGCGGACGCAGAAAAATTCTTCACCGGCAGGAGTGTCGACTTCCTGATCGGCTCGGCGCCGGGCGGGGGTTACGGCATCTATGGGGCGGTGCTGGGACGCCACATCGGCAAGCACCTGCCGGGAAAACCCAACGTCGTCTCGCGCAATCTCGATGGCGCCGGCTCGATCACCGCCGCCAACCTGCTCTACAACAAGTCGCCCAAAGACGGCTCCACCTTCGGCGCCATCTTCATGGGCGCGGTGACGGAGCCGCTGACGGGCGATGCCAGCGTGACGCAATATGATCCGCGCAAATTCATCTATATCGGCTCGGCCAACAAGGAGACCAGCATCTGCCTCGTCTGGCAGGATGCGCCGGTGAAAACTTTCGAGGACATCCTGACCAAAGAAGTGCTCGTCGGCGGGGCCGGTGTCACCTCCTCCATTCGCCAATATCCGATGGTGCTGAACAATGTGCTCGGCACCAAGTTCAAGCTCGTCAACGGCTATCCGGGATCGCGCGAAGCAGGCCTTGCGATGGAGCGCGGCGAGGTCAATGGCCTGTGCGGCATCCAGTGGACGAGTTTTCTCGCGCAGGGCGCGGAATGGATGGCCAATAACAAGGTGCGCATCATCGCGCAGATGGGCGGCTTTGACGGCGACGAGGAGCTGAACAAGATGAAAGTCCCGAAGATCTGGGACTTTGTGAAGACCGAAGCCGACAAGCGCACGCTGGCCGTGATCTTCAACCAGCTCGAATTCGGCCGTCCCTATGTCCTGCCGCCGGGCGTGCCAGCCGACCGCGTCGCCGCCTTCCGCAAGGCGTTTGACGAGACGATGAAGGACCCGGAATTCCTGGCCGAAGCCGCGAAAGCCAAGCTGATCATCAATCCGGTGAATGGCGACGGCGTGCAAAAGCTCGTCGACGATATCTACACGACACCGAAGGAAGACGTGGAACGCGCGCGCGCCGCGCTGAAGTAAGCTTCGCTTCACACCGTCATTGCGCGCTGCTGCGCAATGACGGGGCTGAGGTGACGCCTCACACGCCCTTGTAAATCCAGTCGAGGCAGCGCCACACGTCCTCATCGCTGCGCAGGCGTTCGGCTTCGTTGCGGACCTGTGCCTCGATGCCGCCAAGGTGGTAATAGCGGTCCCATAAGTGCCGGGATTCCAGCTGGATGCGCGCCGTGCGCGTCAGTCGCGCTGCCTCAAAATCCCGGAAAGCGGCCGCAAAATCCCCCTTGCACCCATTGATGAGCGA
>CAIWVR010000035.1 GCA_903916165.1 uncultured Hyphomicrobiales bacterium
AGTAGGGTTCACACCCCAACGCCATTGCGAGCCGCCGCGCTCGCAATGGCGGCGTCGTCATTGCGAGGAGCGAAGCGACGCGGCAATCCATCTTGGCCTCACGCGCGGCTTCTGGATTGCTTCGCTGTGCTCGCAATGACGACGCTGAGGTTACGCCTCACACGCCTTTATAAATCCAGTCGAGGCAGCGCCACACGTCTTCATCGGTGCGCAGGCGTTCGGCTTCATTGCGGACCTGCGCCTCGATGCCGCCAAGGTGGTAATAGCGGTCCCACAAGTGGCGCGACTCGAGCTGGATGCGCGCCGTGCGCGTCAGCCGCGCCGCCTCGAACTCGTGGAAAGCCGCCGCAAAATCCCCCTTGCACCCGTCGATGAGCGACGCCAGCACGATGGCATCCTCAATCGCCATGCCGGCTCCCTGCGCATAGGATTGCAGCGTCGCATGGGCGGCGTCACCCATCAGCACCGCACGGCCCTTCGACCAGCCGCGCTGCGGCTTGCGGTCGCCAATCGGCCAGCGGCGGTCGAGATCGAGCATGGCAATCATCTCCCGCATCACCGGCTGCGATTTCGCATAGGTGCGGTCGAGCTCGGCCCGATAGGCGTCCACATCCATCTTCTCGCCATAGGTCGCCGTCTCAAACACCGCGACAATGTTGAAAATCGTCTTGTCCCGCAGCGGATAATGGACGATGTGAAATCCCTCGCCGCCCCACAGCACGACATCGTCGAGCGGCACGCCCCTGGGCGCCCTGTCAATCGGCACGATTGTGCGATGCGCGACATAGCCGGTCTGCGCGGGCTCGCTCGCGCCCATGATGGAGTCGCGCAGCCGCGAGCGGATGCCGTCGGCACCGATGACAATGGTGCCCTCGATGCGGCGTCCATCGGCGATCGTCACCACGACATGGTCGCCATGATCCTCGTGGCCGGTGACGCAGGCGTCCTCATCGAGGCTCACGTTGGGATGCGCCTTGCAGGCTGCAACGAGGATGTTGTGCAGGTCGACGCGGTGAACGACGAGATAGGGATTGCCGCCATAACGCGCACGGAACTCCGCGCCCGTATTGACCACCGTCACCGGCTTGCCATCGAAAGCATCGAGCATCATGACATTGTCGGGCTGCACGCTGGCAGCGATCACTGCATCACGGACGCCGATCCGCGCCAGCATGGGCGGCACGTTGGGGCCGAGCTGGATGCCGTAGCCGATGGCACCAAATTGCGGTGCCTGCTCCAGCACGCGCACATGCCAGCCGCTCTGGCCCAAAGCCAGCGCCGCGCATAAACCGCCAATGCCACCGCCGACGATGATGATGGTTTTGTCCCGCATGTCGCCGCTTGCCTCCCGAAAAACCGTCGTCGAGACTTAGCGAGCCCCCGTTGGCCGCGCAACCATGGCCTAAAGTCAGGCGGGCCCCCCCTGATTTTGCTTGAGCGAAGCCCCTTACTCAGGCCATCATCCATGTCGAAAAGCCCGGCAAGGGCATCAGATGATACGGGAGGTCACATGACACATTTCAGGCGCAGGCTGCTGTCGACAGTGCTTCTCCTTTCAGCGGGCACCGTCGCCCATGCGCAGGAGCCCATCCGCATCGGCTTTGTCTCAACCATGTCCGGCCCGCAGGGCGTGCTGGGGCAGGAGCTCGCCAATGGCTTTAAGCTCGGGCTCGAAGCGACGGGCCAGAAACTCGGCGGCCGTGCCGTCAAAGTCACCTGGGGCGATGATCAGGCCCAGCCCGATGTCGGCCGTCAGGTCGTCGACAAGATGATCGACAGCGACCGCGTGCAGATCGTCACCGGCATCAATTTCTCCAACGTGCTGCTCGCGGTGACCAAGCCCGTGCTCGACAGCGGCGCCTTTTATGTCTCGACCAATGCAGGACCGTCGCAACTCGCCGGGCGCCAGTGCCATCCGCGCTTCTTCTCCGCCTCGTTCCAGAACGACGCGATCTACGAGGGACTCGGCATCTATATGCAGGACAAGGGCCTGAAGAACATCTACCTGATGGCCCCGAACTATCCCGCCGGCAAGGACATGCTCACCGGCTACAAGCGCTATTTCAAGGGCGGCGTTGCGGGCGAGGTCTACACCACCTTCGGGCAGCTCGATTATTCGGCCGAGATCGCGCAGATCCGCGCCGCCAAGCCCGATGGCGTGGTGTTCTTCTATCCCGGCGGCATGGGCATCAATTTCGTCAAGCAATATACGCAGGCCGGATTGAAGGATCAGATCCCGCTCTATGCGGGTGCCGCGACCGTCGACCAGACGATCCTGCCCGCGCTCGGCGATGCGGCCATGGGCATGTTGACGGGCGCGCTGTGGAGCGAATTCCTCGACAATCCGCAGAGCAAGACATTCGCCGCCGATTACGAGAAAGCCTATGGCACCATCCCCTCGCCCTATGCCGCGCTGGCCTATGACACGACGCGCCTGCTCGATGCCGCCGTGAAGGGCGTCGATGGCAAGATCGAGGACAAGAAGGCCTTCCAGAAGGCGCTGGAGAATGTGAAATTCGAGTCCATCCGCGGCAGCTTCAAATTCAATTCGAACCACTTCCCGGTGCAGAACTATTATCTGGTGCAGATCGAGAAGGACGCGAAGGGCCGCTCCGTCGCCGCGCTGAAGAGCACGGTGAAGGAAGGTCTGACGGATGCCTATGCGGGCGAGTGCAAGATGAAAGACGAGTGAGGACGACCCTGTGCCTCGTCATTGCGAGGAGCGAAGCGACGCGGCAATCCATCTCAATGGTCGACCCCCGAAGATGGATTGCGTCGTCGCCTTCGGCTCCTCGCAATGACGAATTTTCCCGTCATTGCGAGCATTGACGGCTGACAAGGTAATCCGCATGCCCGCCTCTCTCCTGATCGAACAAACTCTCAACGGCGTGCAGCTCGGCGTGATGCTGTTCCTGATGTCGGCCGGGCTGACGCTTGTCTTCGGCATCATGAACCTCATCAATCTCGCGCATGGCTCTCTCTATATGGCGGGCGCTTTCTTCGCGGCCCTGTTCACGCGGCTGACCGGCAATTTCTGGGCGGGTGTGGCGCTCGCCCTGCCCGCCACCGCGCTGTGCGGTCTCGTTCTCGAAAAGCTCGTGCTGCGGCGCTTCTATCATCGCTCGCATCTCGACCAGGTGCTGGTGACCTTCGGCCTGATCCTCGTCTTCAACGATCTCACCCGCATGGCCTTTGGCGTCGTGCCCGTGCCGCTGCCCCTGCCGCGCGCCTTGTCCGGCTCCGTCGATCTCTTCGGCATCGTCACCTACCCCGCCTTCCGGCTCGTCATTCTCGCGGCGGGCCTGCTCGTCGGCCTCGGTCTCTATCTCGTCGTCGTGCACACGCGGCTTGGCATGAAGATCCGCGCGGGGGCCAGCAACCGGCCGATGGCGTCGGCGCTCGGCGTCGATGTCGGCGTGCTGTTCGCGCTGGTCTTTGCCAGCGGGGCCGCGCTCGCGGGACTGGCCGGCGCCATGGCAGGCCCGATCACCGCCGTGCAGGTCGGCATGGGCGAGCCCATCCTGATCCTTGCACTGGTGGTCACCGTTATCGGCGGCATCGGCTCCATTCGGGGTGCCTTTGTGGCTGCGCTGATGATCGGCATGGTCGACACGCTCGGTCGCGTGCTGCTACCGCCCGCGCTGGGCTCCATGGCGATTTTCATGCTGATGGCGCTGATCCTCGCCTGGCGTCCCAGAGGATTGTTCACCGTCCATGGTTGAGAAAAAGCACATCTCCTGGCTCAATCTCGCGGCACCCGTGCTGCTGATCGCCGCGCTCGCCTGCGTGCCGCTGGCGGCGCAGGCGCTGGACAATCCGTTCCTGATCCGGCTGTTCACGCGCGTCATCGTGCTGTCCATAGTGGCTGTGGCGCTCAATTTTGTGCTCGGCTTCGGCGGGCTGGTCAGCCTCATGCACGCGGGCCTGTTTGGCATTGGCGCTTATGGCGTCGCCATTCTCTCGCATCATGAGTTCAACGCCGAGCCGCTGCTGTTTGGCTGGACGGGCACGTCGAACCTCGCACTCTCCGGCCCCATTGCCGTCGTGCTGGCTGCCCTTGCCGCCCTGGTGATGGGCTTCATCTGCCTGCGCACAAGCGGCTCCTATTTCATCATGATCACGCTCGCCTTCAACCAGATGCTCTATTACTTCTTCGCCTCGCTGCAGGACTATGGCGGCGACGACGGTCTGCAGATCCTGGGCACCATCGACTTCGCGGGCTTCAACATCACGAAGCGCGTTACTTTCTACTACGTGTGTCTGGGTGCTCTCGCATTGGTCATCGCCGCCTTCGTGCGCATCGTCGGCAGCCGCTTCGGCATGACGCTGCGCGCCAGTGCGCAAAACGAGCGGCGCCTCATTGCCATCGGCGTCCCGGCGCTGCGCTACAAACTCACCGCCTTCGTGATGTCGGGCGCAGTCGCGGGCCTTGCCGGTGCGCTCTGGGCGACGGGACAGGGTTTCGTCAGTCCCGCCGACATGGCGTGGACGCGCTCGGGCGATCTTGTCGTCATGGCGGTGCTTGGCGGACTCGCATCCGTCTGGGCGCCCGTTGTCGGCGCGACGGTTTTCCTCGTGTTGCAGGCGCTGTTTTCCAATTACACGGTCTACTGGCAACTGCCTCTGGGCCTCATCATCATTTTCACCATCGTCCTGCTGCGCGGCGGCCTGCTCGACCTCATGACGCGCGCACGCGGCCACAAGGGCGACGCGGCATGAGCGCGCCCCTTCTCGTCGTCACCGATCTGGTAAAACGCTTCGGCGGCCTTGCCGCGACGGACGGCCTGAGCCTCGACGTGACCACCGGCGAAACGCATGCGCTGATCGGACCCAATGGCGCGGGCAAGACGACGCTGATCGCGCAATTGCAGGGCGAGCTGTCGCCGGACCAAGGCACGATTGTCTTCAAGGGACAGGACATCACGCACGCACCGGCCCATGCGCGAGCGAAGCTCGGCATGGCGCGTTCTTTCCAGATCACCTCGGTCTTCCCCGAATTCACGGTTCTGCAAAATGTCGCGCTCGCGGTGCAGGCGCGCGAGGGGCACGGCTTCCGCTTCTGGTCGCAGGCCAGTCGCGACCCGCGGCTGCTCGAACCCGCGCGCGTCGCGCTCGACACCATAGGACTGATCCATCGCGCGGGGCGCGAGGCGCGCGATCTCTCGCATGGCGAGCGCCGCCAGCTCGAACTCGCCATGGCGCTCGCCATGCGCCCCAGCCTGCTCCTGCTCGACGAACCGATGGCCGGGATGGGTCGCCAGGAGGGCCTCCGCATGACGCGCATTCTGGAGAGCCTGAAGGGCGCATATTCGATCCTGCTGGTGGAGCACGACATGGACGCCGTTTTCGCGCTGGCCGATCGCTGCAGCGTGCTGGTCGCGGGCCGCGCCATAGCGACAGGAGCGCCCGACGAGATCCGCAACGATCCGGCCGTGCGCGACGCCTATCTCGGCAAGAAACACGACCCGCGGCAGTGAGGCGCGACATGCTGCTCGACGTCGAAAACCTACAATCCGGCTACGGCTCCGCACAGGTGTTGTTTGGCATCACGCTGTCCATCTCGGCGGGCGAGGCGGTGACGCTGATGGGCCGCAACGGCATGGGCAAGACGACGACGGTACGCACTCTCATGGGCCTCGTGCGCGCGCAGGGTGGACAGGTGCGCTGGCGCGGCCAGGACCTCACTGGCGCTGCCCCGCACGCCATGGCGCGCGCCGGGATCGGCCTCGTGCCGGAGGGACGCCACATCTTCCCCAACCTCAGCGTGCGCGAGAACCTCGTCATGGCGGAGATGCGCCGCGACACCGGCCGCGAGGCCTGGACGCTTGACCGCGTGATCCACTTTTTTCCAAGGCTGGGCCAACGGCTCGCCAATGCCGGCCATCAATTGTCCGGCGGCGAGCAGCAGATGCTCGCCATCGGCCGCGCCCTGATGACCAACCCGGACCTGCTGATCCTCGACGAGGCGACAGAGGGGCTGGCACCGGTTGTCCGGGAGGAAATCTGGTTGCGGCTCGCCAAACTGAAGCGGACCGGCTTGTCCATTCTGGTCATAGACAAGGAACTGGAGGAACTTACGGCCTTGGCCGACCGGCATTACATCATTGAAAAAGGCGAAATCGTCTGGAGCGGCACCAGCGCTGACCTCATGGCCGACACCCGCGTGCACGAGACTTATCTGGGCGTGTGACCCTCGTCATTGAGAGGAGTCGACGGCGACGCAGCAATCCCTCTTCAGGCAGCTGCCCCTTAGATGGATTGCTGCGTCGCTGCGCTCCTGACAATGACGAAACATCCTACTCAGCCGCGATATGCGCTTGCTTTTGAACGAGAATGTTCACGAGATCGATCGGCTTTTCGGTCGACTCCAGCATGCCCCAGCTCTTCAGCCAGTCGTGCGTGCGGGTGAGTTCGTCCTCGGGGATGGGCGCCGGATCGGTGACGATGATCCGGCCAGCAGGAATGTCGGACGGTTTCAACGTTGCGATGCGCGGGTCGCGCTTGGCGTGATAATCGATGAAATAATGCAGATAAGCATCCTTGTCGGCGTTGATGCGACTGACCGCCTCGCGGACCGCACGGTTGAAGGCACCGTAAATCTCCGCATCGACCGTGTCTGTCGCCACTTCCGTGCCGTGATACATGGTTGCGCAGATCACGCGACAGCCATTTTTCTCGGCGAGTGTGACGTAAGGCTCCGTCAGCGTCGTCGCTTCCACGTCACCGCGCATGAGCGCGTCATATCGCGCCTTGGAGGCGTTGGACGCGTTCTCGAGCTTGATGCGCTCGCGCGGCAGGAAGCCCTCCAGCATCTGGATCGCCGCATAATGCGAACCGAAGTAAAACGGAACACCGACAGTCACATCCGCCAATTGCTGCGGCGTGAAGGCTATTGAGCTCGGCCGCACGACGATGGCTGTGTAGGTGACGATGCCACGGCGGCCGATCTGGCGACTGTTCACCGATGTGTCTTGCACGCGGCAGTAATTGCCCCATTCGCAAGCGTTATACATATCCGCCTTGCCCTGCTCGAGCAGGCTTCCGTGGCTTACAAAGGGATTTGCGCCCTGCGGCGTCGACAGTTTTTCGGTGGGCTCTATGGGCGTTGTCTCGCGCTCAATCCATTCAATTTGCAGGCCTTCCTTCGCGAATAGACCTTCGCGGTCGGCCACGAGTTCAGGAAGTCCCTGAAAGGGTGCAGTGCTCTCCAGCTTTAATGTTTTCATGGCTAGCCTCCCCAGCTATTTCCACCTGCGCTGGCAAAGTGTGGCGCCCAATCCAAACCCACGCAAGAGAAACAGCTGTTCCTGCCTGTTTTTGAACGAACATTTCAAATACAAACCTGCCACCTCGGCGCCTGTATTCGCCCCTGCCCAATCTTGTTGCAATGCATGCATGGAAAAACCCTTGGCGAATGACCGGTCTTTCGCGCTACGATGCCGCTCCACGCCGGCCTTGGAGCATTCGCCATGTTCACGAAACGCCTTCGGTTGAAGCCGCTTTTCAGCTTCGTCATCATTTGGATGCCACTTGCCATGGTCGCGCCCGTGCGCGCCGAAACGGTGATCATCGGGACCGCGAACACTGCAACTGATGTCGGGTTCTACCTTGCTGACGCAAGGGGCTATTTCCGCGAGGCGGGCATCGAGCCAAAGATGGTGCCTTTCAACTCCGCGGCACAAATGGTGGCACCGCTGGGCACCGGACAACTTGATGCAGGCGGAGGAACGGTGGCGGCGGGCCTCTACAATGGGGTCGCGCGCGGCATCAATCTGCGCATTGTCGCGGACAAAGGATCGATCACCAAGGATTACGAATATTCGACCCTGGTGATCCGAAAGAGCCTGGCTGATGAAGGGAAATACAAGTCGCTCGCTGATCTCAAGGGCCTCAAGCTCGCGGCCGCGGCGCAGGGGGCTGGATCTGAATCCGCGCTCAATGAAGCGCTCAAGAAAGGCGGGCTCCTCTTCGCTGACATCAATGTCGTGCATATGGGTTTTCCCGAAATGCTGGCCGCCATGTCAAACAAAGCCATAGACGGCGGCGTGACGAACGAACCGACACTGTCTCTCGTCTTGCAAAAGGGCATCGCCGTCCGCGCGAGCCAGGACGCGATCTACCCCGGGCAGCAAACGGCCGTCGTGCTTTATTCAGAGCAATTCATGCGTGACCGGCGCGCCCTTGCCGAAAAATTCATGGTCGCCTACGTGCGCGCCATCCGCGACTACAATTCCGCGCTCAAGAACGGCAAGCTCGCTGGACCCGGCGCTGAAGACATCATCAAGGTTCTCGTCGATTATACACCTGTGAAGGACCCGAACATTTATCGCCAGATGAGCGCTTTCGCCGTCGATCCTGACGGCAAGCTCAATCTTCCTGCGCTGGACAATGACCTGTCCTTCTTCCGCGAGCGCGGCCTGATTTCGGACGCCAAGCTGCAGGCGAAATCTGTGGTCGACAGTTCTTTCCTGGAAGCCGCGGTCGCAAAGCTCGGCCCCTACAAGCGGCTTGATTGAAACTGCGCGTCTGGCCCATGGCGGAATGGGGTTGCGCATGAGGGCTCACCCGGAGTAGGTCGTGAGCCCCTGCGCTCACCAGACGAGCTTCGCCGTCAGGTCACGCGCGCTTCCGTCCCCCTTGAGAGAACCATGCCCGCCTGCGGCCTCGATTTCGGCACGTCCAACACCACGCTCGGCAGCACACGCGACAGCGCGCCGTGGGTACATGCGCTGGAAGGCGAACAGGTCACCATTCCCAGCGCCATCTTCTTTGGCTAGTCCGGCGAGCCGACGTTCGGCCGCGCCGCCATGGCGACCTATGTCGAGGGCGTGCAGGGCCGCCTGATGCGCTCGCTGAAAAGCGTGCTCGGCACCAGCCTCGCCGACGAGACCACCGCCGTCGGGCGTCGTCGGCTGCGCTTTCGCGATGTCATTGCGATTTATGTGAAGGAGGTGAAGCGCCGCGCCGAGGCGGAGGCTGGCGTCGTGTTCGACTCCGTCGTGCATGGGCGCCCGGTGCATTTCGTCGACGGCAATCCCGAGGGCGACCGCGCGGCGGAAGCCATGCTGCGCGACATCGCACACGAGGTCGGATTTCGCGAGATCTCGTTCCAGTACGAGCCGATCGCGGCGGCGCTCGATTACGAGCGGCAGATCGATTGCGAGGAGATTGCGCTGATCGCCGACATTGGCGGCGGCACGTCGGATTTTTCGATCATCCGCCTGTCGCCGGAGCGGCACAGGAAGGTCGAGCGTGCCGACGATATTCTCGCCAATGACGGCGTGCGCATCGGTGGCGTCGACTTCGACCGCGTTCTGTCGCTGGCGCGCCTGATGCCGCTGCTCGGCTACGGCAGCCCGACCACGCGGCCGGGCCGCGACGTCCCCGGCGGTGCCTTCCACGATCTGGCGACCTGGTCCAACATCAACCGGCTCTACAATGACAAGTCGCGCCGCGACCTGCGCGCGATCCGCCGCGACGCACTGCGCCCGGAACTGATCGACCGCATGTCGCATGTGCTTGACCGCGAACTCGGCCACACACTCGCCATGCAGATCGAAGCCGCAAAGATCGCGCTGTCGGACAGGCAAGACATCCTGCTCGATCTCGCGATGATCGAAGCGGATCTTGGCGTGACCCTCACGCGCGATGAATTTGCGACCGACACGGCGCGACTGTCCGGCCGCATCGGCGAGCGCATCGAGTCCTGCCTGCGCATGGCGGGCGTCCAGAAAGAGGCCGTGACGTCGCTGTTTCTCACAGGCGGCTCGACGCGCATCCTGCATGTGGCGCAGGCGATCACCTCGCTCATGCCGCAGGCGCGCATTGTCGAAGGCGACACATTCGGCGCAGTCGGCGCGGGCCTCACCATCGAGGCGGCGCGCCGCTACGGCTGATGTCGCCAAGGACCTGTCGCGATCCCGAGATGCGCATCGACACGACGCGAGACCGCGGCCGCGAGAGACAAGTCCCTGCGCGCATCACGTCTTGAACAGATGAGAAGAAATGGTCGGAGTGGCGGGATTCGAACCCACGACCCCTTGTCCCCCAGACAAGTGCGCTAACCGGGCTGCGCTACACTCCGACGTCACGGCTTATAGAGAAGCAGGCACCTGCGCGCAACCGCACGGGTCCAAGAAAGCCGCTTTCAGCCCAACAATTTCAGGCCCGCGCCATATGCAGGATGCGCGCACATTCGTCGATCTCGGCCAGCGCAGCCTGCAGCGCGCCAAGATCGGCCGATGACAGGCCGCTGAAAATGTCGGCCGCACCAATTGGCGCTGTCTGCATCGAAGGCTCGACCCGCGCCATATGTGCGCCGCCGGAGGACGCAGCAACGGCTGGCGTGGTATCCTGCCCCATCGATCCTGGCGATCCACCTGAGCGCACCAGCACGATGACAGCCTTCACGCCCTGCTCCTTGAGGATACGCTGCACGCCACGGATCGTATATCCCTCGCCATAGAGAAGGTGACGAATGGCACGCAGGAGCTCGACATCGTCCGGGCGATAATAGCGTCGCCCGCCGCCACGCTTCAGCGGCTTGATCTGGGTGAAGCGGGTCTCCCAGAAACGGAGCACATGCTGGGGCAGATTGAGCTCGTCGGCCACTTCGCTGATCGTCCGGAAGGCGTCAGCTGATCTGTCCATGGCCGCATCTCCCTTGCCTAGTCCACGAGATCAGCGGCGGGTCCGCTGTTGATTCGCGACTTGAGGATATTCGATGGCTTGAAAACCATCACCTTCCGCGGCGTGATCGGCACCTCAATGCCGGTCTTGGGATTGCGCCCGACGCGCTCGCCCTTCATGCGGACCATGAATGAACCGAAGGAGGAGAGCTTGACCACCTCGCCCCCGATCACGGCGGCCGAGATCTCGCCGAGCACAACCTCGACCATTTCCGCCGAATCAGCCCGTGACAGGCCAACCCGACCATAAACTGCCTCCGCAAGATCGGCACGCGTCACAGTCCGACCTTGTTTCGTATCGAAATGAGTTCTGGTCATTGGAATATCCATAATGAAAAACAAGATGATCGTAACTCAAAGCGATACCTATGCAATAGAAATCTACAAAATTTGGACGCGTTTCCAACCCTTCGTCAGCCTCTTGGGGAAACGTCGCCCAATTCGAGCGCGGCGGCTGAAAAAAGATAAGCAAACCTTGATCAGGCTCTCCGGAAAGAGCCCTCACCAGCGAATGAGCGCCGACCCCCAGGTAAAGCCGCCACCCATGGCTTCGATCATCACGAGTTGACCGGGCTTGATGCGGCCGTCGGCAACCGCTGTGGCCAGCGCGAGCGGAATCGAGGCGGCTGACGTATTGCCATGATCCTCGACCGTGACGACGATTTTCGCCGGCGCGATATGCAGCTTTTCGGCCGAGGCGTCGATGATGCGCCGATTGGCCTGATGAGGGACGAACCAGTCGAGATCTTCCGCCGTCGTGCCTGTCGCCGCAAAGGCGTCGGTCATCACGTCGGTGACCATGCTGACGGCGTGGCGAAACACCTCGCGGCCCGACATGCGCAGATGGCCGACGGTGCCGGTCGTCGAAGGACCGCCGTCGACATAGAGCTTTTCGCGGTGGCGCCCGTCAGACCGCAGATGTGTGGTGAGAACGCCGCGATCCATGACGGTCCCCTGCCCTTCCTGCGCTTCGAGGATCAGCGCGGCGGCGCCATCGCCAAACAGCACGCAGGTCGTGCGGTCGTTCCAGTCGAGCAGGCGCGAGAATGTCTCGGCACCGATCACCAGCGCGCGCTTGTGCGACCCCGAGCGGAGGAACTTGTCAGCCGTCGCCAGGGCGAACACGAAACCGGAACAGACCGCCTGCAGGTCGAAGGCGACGCCATGGTGCATGCCGATCCCGGCCTGCACCTGCGTCGCGACAGAGGGGAACGTATAGTCGGGCGTCGCGGTGCCGACGATCACCAGATCGATATCATTGGCCGTCAGCCCGGCATTTTCGAGCGCGGCGCGCGCGGCGCGGATGGCGAGCATGGAGGTCGTCTCGCCGTCGTCCGCGATGTGGCGATGGCGAATGCCGGTGCGCTGCACGATCCAGTCATCGGTTGTGTCGACGATCTTTTCCAGATCGGCGTTCGAGACTTTCCTGGCGGGCAGGTACGAACCGATGCCGCGCACGACTGAACGAATGTTATTGGTCACGTGCCTGTTCCGTTGCTTCATAGCGCCTGTCAGGCGCGCGCATCCATTCCGGCAGTGACTGCAATCCGTCCGTCGTCGGACTGCGCGAGCGACTCGCGAATCTGTCCGAGCAATTGATGACGTACCGTATCAAAGCCTATGCCGATCGCATTCGAGAATCCCAGCGCATCCGTACCGCCATGACTCTTAATCACAACTCCATCGAGTCCGAGGAACACTGCACCATTCACGTTGCGCGGGTCCATCTTGTCTCTCAGCGTCCTGAACGCACCGCGCGCAAACAGATAACCGATTTTCGACATCAGTCCGGCGCTCATGGCACCTCGCAAGACCTCGCCCAGCTGCTTGGCCGTGCCTTCTGCTGTTTTCAAGGCAATATTGCCGGTGAAGCCTTCGGTCACGACCACATCCACAGTGCCCTTGCCGATATCATCGCCTTCCACGAAGCCTTGATATTGCAGCGCAGGATGATTGGCCTCGCGCAGCATGCGGCCCGCCGCCTTCACTTCCTCGATGCCCTTGATCTCTTCCACGCCGACATTGAGCAGGCCCACGGTCGGACGCGCGACGCCCAAGACGATGCGCGCCATGGCCGAGCCCATCATGGCAAGGTCGACATAATGCTGCGCATCGGCGCCAATGGTCGCGCCGACATCGAGCACGATGGAACGACCGCGCGCGGTCGGCCACATGCAGGCGAGCGCCGGACGGTCGATACCCGCCATGGTGCGCAGGCAGATCGTGGCCATTGCCATCAGAGCGCCAGTATTGCCCGCGGAAATGGCGACATCAGCCCGGCCCGTCTTCACGGCGTCGAGCGCCATCCACATCGAGGACGCGCGGCGCGTGCGGCGCAGGGCCTGGCTGGGCTTCTCGTCCATCGAGACCGAGACATTGGTGTGCAGAATCGTCGAACGGGCCTTCAGCGCGGGGTGCTGCGCCAGCAAGGGCGCGATGCGCGCCTCGTCACCGACCAGCAAAAATTCCATTTCTGGACGGCGCTCCAACGCCTTGGCCGCACCGGGGATGACAACGGACGGACCGTGGTCGCCGCCCATGGCGTCGAGCGCGATCCTGATTTGCGTGGACATCGAAACGGGGCTCCCAGAGCTTCCTGCCAGGCCTTGCGGGGCGCTCACAAAGCGACCAGGGCCCGGAAGGCGCCGGACAATAGACGTTCATGGCCCAAACGCAAACCACTGTCCTCTGGACTCGCCTCAGGCGACGCCAGGTCCGCCATCCTTCTTGAGCCTGGCCAGCAAGGCGAAGGGCGATTCCTCCGGATCAGCTGCGGGCTCCTCGGGTGCCTCGAAGGCGACGCCGGGCTTCTTGGGATAGGGATCAAGTGACAAGGACAGAGTTTCGGCCGTCAGGAGGCCGAGATCGATGCGGCCCTCGGCAATCACGTCCGGCGGATCTTCCACTGGCGCATTGGTGCCCGATGCCTCAGCCTTGGCGATCCGCTCCCAGGCCTCGGCAACCTGCGCTTCTGAGGCGTAGGTCAGGTCGACCTCCTCGTCGACATGGCTTTCGAATGGCTCGACGGTGACGACGCAGATCTGGGTGATGCGCGCCTTGACCCTGCCCGTGACGTCGATGGTCTTGCCGCGCCGGACGAGGTTGAAACGCGCGGTGAGGGTCGACACGTCCTGCAGGTCGTAGGCTTCCGCCAGGGCCGCGCGCTCGTCCGGCGTCGCCTCGACATTAACGAATGTGCCGCCATCGTCACGGACGTCGTTCACTTCGAACGGTCGCGGCATGACGGGCAGTCCGGAGGGTGGCGGGGGCGGCAGGCGCGAAACAGCCGTTTCCTTTTCGTCGAACCGCGGCTTCTTGCCCTTGCTGGGGTGCTTGGACATCAGGCGGCTCCTGTTTGCGGGGCGGGAAAGCCGATCGTCCCGTTGAGAAAATGGTTGAGGTCATAGGTCGCCAGCTGCACCTCAAGGCTACGGGCATAGGCGGCCAGCCTGTGGGTTTCGGGGGCATCGGTGCGGGTCTCGTCACGCAGGACATTGCGCGCAAGCGCCAGTCGCAGGGCGGCATCGCCGGACTCCTCGAGCGCGCGGGCGTAAGAAAGCGTCCGTCCGGCAAAGGCTTCCGCGTGTTTCTTGATCCTCTTCGGCACCGTGATGTCACCGACCCCCATTTCCCGCAAGGTGCCATCGAGGTGGCGGAAGACGCCGTCCATCACATCCTGCGCCAGTTCGGGTCCGGGCGCGGGCAGCCGCTCGATCCGGCGCACGGTCGCGGCCGTGTGCAGGATGAGCATTTCAAGCCGTCCCTCGAACGTATCTGGCACGCCACAGTGGAGATACAGACCCGTTTGCTGCACGCCCGCCATGATCTCGCCGTGAAGCTTGTCGATCAAGGCCCTGTTGGGGTCACGCTTGAAAAGCCCGAACATGATCCGGCTCCGGGTTCTGATTGCAGGGGGACAAAGCTCCACCTTGCTTGCATTTCGTCAGGACGGGGGTTAGGCATCGAAGGCATTGGATGCAAGGAAAATTCCCGGAGAGTTGGCGGATGTACGTGAATTCTAACCGTGAGGGCGCCACGCGGCGCGGGTTTACTTCGCTGAAGATCGCAGGTGCCCTGGCACTCGCGCTCGGGCTTGGAGGCTGCCTTGGCTACGACGGCACGGTTCAGCACGGTTATGTGCTCGACCAGCGTGCCCTCGAACAGGTCAAGATCGGTGCCTCCCCCGAACAGGTGCTGACAGTGCTGGGGACACCCTCCACCACCTCCACGGTCGGTGGCGACGTCTGGTATTACATCACCCAGAAGACAGAACGCACGGTCCAGTTTCTGGATCCCAAGGTCGTCGACCAGCGGGTCGTGGCGGTCTTTTTCGGCCCGAGCAAGCGCGTCACCCGCGTCGCCAATTACGGCCTCGAGGACGGCAAGGTCATCGATTTCGTCACCCGCACCACGCCGACCGGTGGGCAGGAGCCGAGCTTCGTGCTGAACGCGCTCAAGGGCCTGCTGCGGTTCTGAAAAACATCAGCATCGCCTTCGGCTCCTCGCAATGACGAACGAAAAAAGGCGCGCCCTCCGGCGCGCCTTTGTCTTTTCACGATTCCCCTGCCCTCAATGCGCGAGCACGGCGAGTAGCAGAAGCGCCACGATATTGGTGATCTTGATCGCAGGATTCACCGCCGGGCCGGCGGTGTCCTTGTAGGGGTCCCCGACAGTGTCGCCGGTGACGGACGCCTTGTGCGCGTCCGAGCCCTTCAGGTGTTTCACACCGTCCTTGTCGATGAAACCGTCCTCGAAGGACTTCTTGGCATTATCCCAGGCACCGCCGCCAGACGTCATCGAAATGGCGACGAACAGACCATTGACGATCACGCCGAGCAGCGAGGCACCGAGCGCCGCAAAGGCGTTGGCTTTCGAGCCCGAGATGAACAGCACGCCGAAATAGGCGACGAGCGGTGCCAGCACCGGCAGCAGCGAGGGGATGATCATCTCCTTGATCGCCGCCTTGGTCAGCATATCGACGGCCCGGCCATAGTCGGGACGCTGCGTGCCTTCCATGATGCCCGGCATTTCCTTGAACTGCCGGCGCACTTCCTCGACCACGGCGCCAGCCGCACGGCCCACCGCCGTCATGGCAATGCCGCCGAAGAGGTAGGGGATAAGCCCGCCGAAGATCAGGCCCGCCACCACATAGGGGTTCGACAGGTCAAATGAGACCACGCCAATGTCCTTGAAATAGGGACGGCCCTCGTTGATGAACGCCTGCAGGTCGTTGGTGTAGGCGGCAAACAGCACAAGCGCGCCCAGGCCCGCCGAACCGATCGCATAGCCCTTGGTCACAGCCTTGGTGGTGTTGCCCACCGCGTCGAGCGCATCTGTGGAATGACGCACTTCCTTGGGGAGACCAGCCATTTCGGCAATGCCGCCGGCATTGTCGGTCACCGGCCCGAACGCGTCGAGAGCGACGACGATGCCAGCAAGGCCGAGCATGGTGGTCACCGCGATCGCCGTGCCGTAGAGGCCCGCGAGCTGATAAGTCGAGATGATGCCACCGACGATCACCATGGCCGGTCCCGCCGTCGATTCCAGCGAGACCGCGAGGCCCTGGATGACGTTGGTACCGTGTCCGGTGACGGACGACTGGGCGATGGACACGACCGGACGCTTGCCGGTGGCGGTATAATATTCCGTGATCCAGACAATGAGCCCGGTCACGATCAGGCCGACGATGCCGCACAGGAACAAAGCCGAACCGGTGACGACCGTCCCCGTCGACGTGGTGCCGAAGGTGCCCCAGCCGATGACATATTGGGTCGCGATCGCCAGACCGCCGATCGAAAGCACGCCCGCGGCGATGAGGCCCTTGTAGAGCGCGCCCATGATCGAATTATTGGCACCGAGCTTTACGAAATAAGTGCCGATGATCGAGGTCACGATGCAGGTTGCGCAGATGGCGAGCGGGTAGATCATCGACAACCAGACCAGACCGGCCGCCTTGGCGAAGAAGATCGAGCCGAGCACCATGGTGGCGACGACTGTGACCGCATAGGTCTCGAACAGATCAGCCGCCATGCCCGCGCAATCGCCGACATTGTCGCCGACATTATCGGCAATGGTCGCCGGATTGCGTGGATCATCTTCCGGAATGCCAGCTTCCACCTTGCCGACGAGATCGGCACCGACGTCCGCACCCTTGGTGAAGATGCCGCCGCCCAGTCGCGCGAAGATCGAGATCAGCGAGGCACCGAAGCCCAGCGCAACCAGCGAGTCGATGACGGTGCGGTTCGAGGGCGCAAGACCCAGGCCCGCGACCAGATAGGCGAAGTAGCCCGCGACGCCCAGCAGCGCGAGGCCGGCGACGAGCATGCCCGTGACGGCACCCGCCTTGAAGGAAATGTCGAGGCCGGACGCCAGCGAAACCGACGCCGCCTGTGCCGTGCGGACATTGGCGCGCACCGACACGTTCATGCCGATGAAGCCGGCGAGGCCAGACAGCACCGAGCCGATGACAAAGCCCACCGCGACGAGGCCGCCGAGCAGGAACCAGATGAGGGCGAGAATGACAACGCCGACGATTGCAATGGTGAGATATTGGCGACGCAGATAGGCCTGAGCGCCCTCGGCGATCGCAGCTGCGATCTCCTGCATGCGCGCAGAGCCGGCGTCGGCCTGCATAAGTTTCTGGATCGTGACCGCGCCATACACAATGGACAAAAGGCCACCCAGAATAATAAGCCACAATGAGGTCATCAGACTCCCCGCCCTGTTGGTCCCGGGCCTTTGGCCCGATGCTGTTATTTGCTCTGCCCTGCCGGCGTGAGATATCTCCAGCCCTGATTCGGGCTGCGGCAGCGCTTTGCATATCTAACAGAATACAAGAGATGCAAGGTCTGACCAGCACACCTTAGGAGAACAGCCGAAAACGCCCGCCCGCTGTCCACAAACAGGGATTTTCGCCAAGGAAATGCTCATGGAAACAAACGGGACCACCCCACGCGACGCGCTCGCCGCCGTCACCGGCGTACGGCTCACCGCCCTGCGGGACGCGCATCCGCTCGTCCAGATGATCACCAATTTCGTTTCCATGGACATAGCGGCCAATGTTTTGCTGGCCGCCGGAGCCGCACCCGCCATGGTGTTTGCGCCCGAGGAAAGCCCTGATTTCGTCCGCAAGGCCTCAGCCCTCGTGGTGAACACGGGCACGCTGTCGGCGGCAGGCGCGCAGGCCATGGAGGTGGCAACGACGGCGGCCCGCACCCATGGCGTACCCTGGGTGCTCGATCCCGTCGGCGCAGGTGCCACCCGCTTCCGCGACGACACAATCACCAGGCTGTTGCGCCATCGCCCGACCGTGATCCGGGGCAATGCTTCAGAAATCATCGCGGTCGCCCGCCTTGCCGGCCTGACGCAGGACGCTGGCGCGCCGCGTGGCGTCGACAGCGCCCACGAGACCTGGCAGGTCGAGGGACTGGCGACGACGCTGGCGCGCCATGGCGCCTGTATCGTGGCCGCGACGGGTGCCATCGACATTGTGACCGACGGGCACACACTCATCCGCCTCGCCAACGGTTCCCCGCTGATGACCAAGGTGACGGCGCTGGGCTGCGCACTGACCGGGTATGTCGGCGCTTTCGTGGGTCTCGGCGGGGATCCGCTTGAGGCGACGGTCAGCGCCCTGGCTGCTTATGCGGTGGCCGGCGACATCGCCGCCGAACAGGCGACCGGCCCCGCCACCTTCCGCATGGCCTTCATCGATGCGCTGTATGGGCTGCACGCCAGCGACATGCAGCAGCGCCTGCGTCTGGGGTAGCCGTCATTGCGCGCGGAGCGACGCAATCCAGACCCGCACGCCAGCGCGATCTCCACGCCTGGGGTAGCCGAGGTGGATTGCCAGATCGGCGACGCTCCGCGCCATGACGCGGCTCAAAAATTCCCCGGCGCGGCCTCCTTCCCGTCCTCGTCGGGCTCGATCGCCAGCGCCTTCATGAACAGACCGCTCGCATAATAGGACGTCGCGCTGTAGCTCAGTTCGACGATCTCGCGCGGTGAGAAATGGCGCGCCAATTCGCCGAAAGTGGCGTCGCACACCTCGCCCTTGCGCAGGGTCATTTCGTCCACATAGGCCAGAACCGCGAGCATTTTTTCGTCGAACAGGGTCGGTTGGGCCGACCAGTTTCCCAGCGCATGGAACTGCGTCTCGCTCAATCCCGCTTTCAGGACAAGCGGATGATGATGGTGCAATTCATAATCGCATTCGACATTGAGTGCCGCCCGACAGATGGCGATTTCGCGATACAGGCGCGGGCAATCGCAATCGTTGCGCAGGGCATAGGTGAAGGGCCGTTTGGCGCGCGTCAGGCGCGGCGCATGGCCGGAGACCTTGTGGAGATTGAGAATGTGCCCGCCACGCTGCCGCGTGTTCTCGAAAAGCTCCGCCACGATGGGATCGAGCGGCTTCGGCAGGGCCGGAAGGCGCGAAACCTTCAGGTGCGGATCGTCATCGTGGATCATGCGGGACTCCCTGATGGTGCCTGTGTGTCAGCACCTTGCACCCGAGCATTTCGTCTTCCGCGACGAAGCGCAAGCGCAAGCGCATTTTTCTGCGGGTCATGTGTGTCATGATCGGGCTGGCGCCCCTCTTCAACGCGCTTTAGACTGGCTCCAATGCAATGGAAATGGAGGGATTGAAGTGTCGGCGAAAAGCCTCGCGCAATGTCTCGAATGGGCGCACACGCAGCTTGATCCTGAAGGTGATATCGCAGATGCCGTCATCCGGCTGCGCCGATACGAACAGGCGTCATCATTTGCCTATGGCGACCCGGTGCATGAATCCCTGATGACGGGACACACAGATCTAAAAGATGCCGGCGTCTGGAACCAGACCTGGTCATCCACCTGGATCGCGAGCGGTGCCGATCCGGCCGACATTCTCGGTGAGTTGCACTGGGTGGAGACGCTCTACGAGCGCATGGCACGGCTCACCTACGGCAGGCCCGCACATCTCAATGCCATGCGCTACGCGGAGGCACACCGCAATGCCCTGTTCGACAAGCTCGGACTGACACCGATGACGCGAGCCGACCGGAAATAGGCTTCGAAGCAGCTCTTCTTCGTCTTTGCGAGAAGAGCGAAGTCCGACGCGACAATCCATTTTCGGGCAAATGCCGCCCAATGGATTGCCTCGTCGCTTTGCTCCTCGCAATGAAGACCTATTCTGCCGCTGCCTTGCGCGACATGTTGCCCAGATGCTCCAGCACATCTTCGATATGCATGACATCGCAATATTTATGGTGCAGGTCGAACAGATTGACCTTGTGGCTCAAGGCCGAGCGATCATAGGTGCATTCCTCGACGAGAACGCTGTGGAAGGCGTTGGAATAGGCGTCGACCGTCGACGCGCGCACACACCCTGACGTGCTCTCACCCAGGATGATCAGGCTCTCGACGCCCAGAAGCCGCAGATGTGCGACCAGCGGCGTGCCAAAGAAGGCCGAGGCGCGTTCCTTGTAGATCACCAGGTCGCCCGGATGCGGG
>CAIWVR010000036.1 GCA_903916165.1 uncultured Hyphomicrobiales bacterium
GATGCGAAGGCCGACGCCGTAGAGCAGGCCGAGCACCGCCGCGTCACGCGCCAGGATCCAGGGTGCGCGGGTTTCCCCGGCCCGCGCCCCGGCGTCGGTCACGTCGATCGCATCGCCGGGGCTCAAGGGCTTGGGCAGGCTACGGGCGATCTTGGGGGTCCGCACGGCGGCAAACGGGCCGGAGGCACCCTTGCCCTCGCGTTCGAGGTGACGGGCGAAAGACCGCAGCGCCGCCAGCGCACGCATGAGCGAGCGACTTTCAATCCCCGCCGAGCGGCGCCTGGCCAGGAAGGCCCGCAGGTCGGCCGGCTTCAGGGCGGCGAAGGCGGCGAGATCGGGCCGTGCGCCCAGATGCTCGGTCAGAAAGGTAAGGAATTGCCGGAGATCGCGGGCATAGGCCTCGCCCGTCAAAGGCGAGGCCTGCCGCTGTGCGGTGAGGCTGGTCAACCAGATGCGCGCCTCGGCCGCGAGATCGGGCGCGGCCTGGGGGAAGATGAGGTGAGGGTCAGAGGATGCGTCCATGGCCTGCATCCTCGGACCTCGGCCTGAAGAAAGTCTTAGAGCCCGGTGCGGATGGCCTCAACCGCTGTGGCGAGCAGTTCGTCCATCGTGCGGCGGATCTGATGGTCGGACTGGGCGACGCCGGCCGCGTCGAAATCCTTGCGGATCTTGCGGAAAACGTCCTCGTCGCCAGCCTCCTCGAAATCGGCGCTGACCATATCGCCGGCATAGGCATCGGCGTCCGCGCCGACCTTTCCGAGTTTTTCTGCGGCCCACAGGCCGAGCAGCTTGTTGCGCCGCGCCATCGCCTTGAACCGCAATTCCTCGTCGTGCGCGTATCTGTTCTCGAGGCTTTCGCCGCGCTTGTCGAATGTCGACATGGTTTCCTCCGGTTTCGTCCTGACGGCGTGACCCCTTCACGGAGGCCGTCTGGAAGACTTGGGCATTGACCTGTGACAAATCAAAGGTCCAGCGGGGTGTCGGCGGCAAGTTTTGTCTCTGCGCTATTCACAGGCGCGTCACCGCGCCACGCGTGGGGCCTCGCAAAATATTGTATCTGCCTCGCAATGGGGATAGTTTCCAGCGTATGGGTTGTCTCAGGGGCCAGAACGGTCTAGGACGCCCCGGTACTGCGGCCATGCCATCGTCTGGCTTCGTTTCGTGTTTTTTCGGGCAATCCGGCCCGGAGGTTCGCGCCGAAGTCGTGAGAACAGGAGCCTCGGCCCGCCCATGGATTTTCTCAAGCCACGGTTGATCCCCATGAACCGCCGCCGTCGCATTTACGAAGGCAAGGCCAAGGTCCTCTATGAGGGCCCCGAGCCTGGCACGCTCATCCAGCACTTCAAGGATGACGCCACCGCCTTCAACGCCAAAAAGCATGAAGTCATCGACGGCAAGGGCGTCCTGAACAACCGGATTTCCGAATTCGTGTTCCAGCACCTGAACGATATCGGCGTGCCGACGCACTTCATCCGCCGCCTCAACATGCGCGAACAGCTGATCCGCGAAGTCGAGATCGTGCCGCTGGAAGTCGTTGTGCGCAATGTTGCGGCCGGTTCGCTGTCGCAGCGCCTCGGTATCGAGGAAGGCACGCAGCTGCCGCGCTCGATCATCGAATTCTACTACAAGAATGATGCGCTCAACGACCCGATGGTGTCGGAAGAGCACATCACGGC
>CAIWVR010000037.1 GCA_903916165.1 uncultured Hyphomicrobiales bacterium
ATTGTAAATCGCGTCATAGTCGCGCGCCATATCAGCACCGGTAAAGGTCTCCGACGTGCCAACATTGTAATGCAGGTTGCCGTCACCCAGATGGCCGAAGGTCATGTTGAGCAGGCCCGGAAACCGGCCCTGGCAGGCAGCGTCCGTCGTCGTGATGAAATCGGCGATACGAGACACCGGCACGGAAATGTCGTGCTTGATGCTCTTCACCGCCTGCGCCTGCGCAAGGGTAATGCTTTCCCGCAAATGCCAGAGATCCTTAGACTGCTGGAGGTTTTCCGCGATCACGGCATCATCGATTTCGCCAGCCTCGAGGCTCTCGCCCAGCATGGCCTCGAACATGGCGCGCGCATGGTCCTCGCCTTCCGAATCGGAAATCTCGAGAAGCGCGTACCAGACGGGCCTGTCGGCGAAGGGAAGCTTCTGCTGCGGGAAGCAGCTATGCACCATATCGAGGCAGATGCCCGCCATCAGCTCATAGCCGGTGAGCGCCGTGTCGAAGGCCTTGCGAGCGCGGCGCAGCACCGCCACGGCATTTTCGACAGACGACAGGGCCAGCATCGCCGTGCATTTGGCGGCCGGCTGCGGAAAAAGTTTGAGCGTTGCCGCCGTGATAATGCCCAGCGTGCCTTCCGAACCGATGAACAGGTCGCGCAGGTCGTAACCGGTATTGTCCTTGCGCAGGCCGCGCAGGCCGTTCCAGATCTCGCCATCGGCGCAGACCACTTCGAGGCCGAGCGTCAGGTCGCGCATATTGCCGTAGCGCAAAACCTGCGTGCCGCCCGCATTGGTGGCGAGATTGCCGCCGACCGTGCAGCTGCCTTCGGCCGCCAGCGACAGCGGGAACAGGAAGCCCGCATCGCGCGCCGCCTGCTGCAGGTTTTGCAGGATCAGGCCGGACTCGACCGTGATGGTCGCATTGTCGGGATCGATCGCCCGGATCTTGTTGAGCCGCGCGGTAAGCAGGATGATGGCCCGGCCCGAAGCGTCCGGCGTCGCGCCGCCCACCAGGCTGGTGTTGCCGCCCTGCGTGACCACGGGCACCCCCGCTGCCGCGCAGAGTTTCACGACAGCGGCGACCTCCTCTGTCGTGCCGGGCTTGACCGCGGCTTGCGCCTTGCCGGTCGCCATATTGCGCCAGTCGGTCAGATAGGGCGCTAGCTCCTCGCCGGTCAGGACGTTCTTCTGGCCCAATATGTCTGCGAGAGTGGACAGGAGGCTCATGCGGATCACTCGTTCTGCGGCGCCGCCGCCCGGCGGCCTGTTGGTTGTGCCTGCTCTAGGCAAAGCCGCCGCCCTTGTCGAGGGACCCCCGCCCCTTCACGCCTTCGGGAGACGGATGGCGCGGCTTCCTGCGGGAGGCTATGAGAGGGACTGGCGGGACGTTTCGTCGGTGCCGGGAGAATGATGTTGCGGAAAGTGCTCGCCCTGCTCGCAGCCGGGCTCCTCCTTGTCTTCCTCGCGCAGGAATTCGGACTCGTGCGCCTGCCCTTCAGCGCCGGACAGGCCGTGGAGGCGACGCAGCGGGCCTTCGGGCGCGGACGCCGCCAGGCCGAGCGGATCGAGGAGATCCCCGTGCTGACCGCGCGCGTGACACGCCGCGATGCGCCGGTGACCATCGACGCGGTCGGCTCCGTGCAATCGCTGGCCAGCGTCGTTGTGCGCGCGCAGGTCGAGGGCCGACTGAACGAAATCCGCTTCCGCGACGGGCAGGACGTGACCAAGGGCGACGTGCTGGCCGTCATCGACGCGCGCAGCTATCAGGCGGCGCACGATCAGGCGGTGGCGAAAAAGGCGCAGGATGCGGCCCAGCTCGCCAATGCCCGGCTCGATCTGGAGCGCTCCGAAAAGCTCAATGCCGCAAGCTTCGGCTCGCGCCAGCAGCTCGACACCGCGCGCGCCAGCGTGGCGCAGCTGGAGGCCCTGCTGCAGGTCGACGACGCCATTATCGCCAACGCCCGCATAACACTGGACCATGCCATTGTTCGGGCACCGATCAGCGGCCGCACGGGCCTGCGGGCCATCGATGCCGGCAATCTCGTGCGGACAGCGGATTTCGGCCTCGTGACGATCACCCAGATGCAGCCCATCGGCGCGCTGTTCGCTCTGCCGCAACAGAATCTCGCCGCCGTCAACACGGCGCTGGCGCGCGGGCCGCTGAAAGCACTCGTCCTCGACGCCGACAATGCGACGGTGCTCGAGACCGGCGAGGTCGAGACGCTCGACAACCAGGTCGATGCCGCCACCGGGACCGTGCGCATCCGCGCGGTCTTCCCCAATGCGCAGAAGCTCCTGTGGCCGGGGCAGTTCGTCAACATCCGCATCGAGGTCGATATCAACCGGCAGGCGCTCACCGTGCCGACTGCCGCCGTGCAGCGCGGCCCCGGCGGCACCTTCGTCTATGTGGTGCGCGACGACATGACGGTCGCCGTCGCGCCTGTCGCCGTGGCGCGCCAAGACGACAGAATCGCCATCCTGCGCAGCGGCGTCCAGGACAGCGCCCGCATCGTCACCAGCGGCTTCATGCTTCTGAAGGACGGGACCAAGGTGAAGCCGACCGATCCCGACGCGCCTGTCGCCGATGCCGCGCCCGAACCGCAGCGCCCCCGCCGCGACGGCGCAGGGCGGTCCTCGCAGACGGGAGGCGCATCGCCGGTCACGCGATGAACATCAGCGCGCCCTTCATCCTGCGTCCCGTCGCGACCGCTCTGCTGGCCGTCGCCGTCCTGCTCTGCGGGCTTCTGGGCTATTGGCGTCTGCCGGTCTCGGCCATGCCGCAGGTCGATTTTCCGACCATCCAGGTGACCACCCGCCTGCCCGGCGCCAATCCCGACACAATCGTCTCCATCGTCACCGCGCCGCTGGAGCGGCAGTTCGGGCAAATCCCGGCGCTGTCATCGATGTCCTCGCAATCGGCTTTCGGCCAGTCGCAGATCACGCTGCAATTCGAACTCGGGCGTGATATCGACGCCGCGACGCAGGATGTGCAATCGGCGATCAATGCCGCAGCCGCCACCCTGCCGCGCAACCTGCCCTATCCGCCGGTCTATTCGAAGGTCAATCCGGCCGATCCGCCCATCGTCACCCTCGCGCTGTCCTCCGACACACTGACCTTGCGCACGCTGAGTGACTATGCCGACACGCTGATGGTGCCAAGGCTCGCCGAAATCAGCGGTGTCGGACAGGTGACGCTGCAAGGTGGCGTCAAACCCGCCGTGCGCATCCAGGCCGATCTCGCCCGGCTGGCAGCGACGCGGATCGGGCTGGAAGACCTGCGCGCGGCGATTGTCGCGGCCAATGTCGCAGGTGCCAAGGGCGCGCTCGACGGCGCGCAGCAGAGCTACACGATTGCCGCCAACGACCAGATCCGCGCCGCGGATTCCTACCGCAACATTGTCATCGCCTATCGCAACAGGGCACCCGTGCTGCTGCGTGATGTGGCCGAGGTGGTTGAGGGGCTCGAGAAAACGCGCGTCGGCGGCTGGTACCAGGGCCGCACCGCCATCATCCTGGACCTGCAAAAGCAGCCGGGCGCCAATGTCGTCGACACGCTCGACCGCCTGCGCCGCGAGGTACCGCGCCTGCAGAGGTCCATTCCCGCCGGCGCGCGGATCGAGATTGTCAACGACCGCACGGACAGCATCCGTGCCTCGATCTTTGAAGTCCAGTTCACGCTGGCGCTCGCCGTGGCGCTCGTCGTGCTCGTCGTGCTGCTCTTCCTGCGCGACCTGCGCGCGATGGCGGTGGCTGCCGTCACTCTGCCGCTGTCCATCGTCGCGACCTTTGCGACCATGTGGCTGGCGGGCTTCAGCCTCGACAATCTGTCGCTCATGGCGCTGACCATCGGCACGGGCTTCGTCGTCGACGACGCCATTGTGATGATCGAGAACATCAAGCGCAATATGGAGAACGGCAAGAGCGCGCTGCAGGCCGCGCTCGAGGGCGCGCGCGAGATCGGCTTCACCATCATCTCGCTGACCTTCTCGCTCATCGCCGTCTTCATACCCCTCCTGTTCATGACTGGCATTGTCGGGCGCATGTTCCGCGAATTCGCCCTGACGCTGACCCTCGTGGTGCTGGTCTCCGCCGTCATCTCGCTCACCGTCACGCCGATGATGTGCGCGCAGATGTTGCGCGCCAAGGTCAAGCAACCGCGCTGGCTTGCGCTCGCCGAATGGCCGCTCACCGCCCTCACAGGCGCCTATGAACGCAGCCTCGGCATCGCGCTCGCCCATCGTGGCACCATGCTGGCGCTGACGGTCGGCACGCTTGCGCTGACGGCGCTTCTCTATGTGACCATGCCGAAGGGCTTCCTGCCCGCGCAGGACACCGGCGTCATGATGGCGGTGCTTGACGCCGCGCCCGATGCCTCCTTTCAGGAAGTCGCGCGCCTGCAGGCAAAAGCATCCGAAGTCTTCCGCGCCGACCCCGATGTGCGCGGCGTCGCCTCTGTGGCCGGCATTGGCCCGCTCAACCCGACGAGCAACACCGCCCGGCTCACCATCGTCCTGAAGGACCGCCATGAGCGCACCGACAGCGCCAGCGTCATAGCGCAACGGC
>CAIWVR010000038.1 GCA_903916165.1 uncultured Hyphomicrobiales bacterium
CACCTCATAGCCCCAGGTTGCGCCGGGCTGCCACCCGGAATTGCGCAGGAAATTGGCGGTCGAAAACAAGGCGTCGGGAATGGAATCGACAAGATCGCGGCGACCATCGCCATCGCCGTCCACCGCCAGCCTCAGATAGGTCGACGGCATGAATTGCGTGTGGCCAAAAGCACCGGCCCAGGAGCCGCGCAGCTTTTCGGGGGCGAGATCACCGCGCGCAACGATCTTCAGGGCGGCCATGAACTCGCTGCGAAAATAGTCGCGCCGGCGCGGTGCCGTACAGGCGAGCGTCGACAGGGATTGGGGAAGCCAATACCGGCCAGCCACCCGGCCGTAATCGCTCTCGACACCCCAGACCGCGAGAATAACATGGCGATCGACGCCGAATTTTGCCTCGGCGTCCTGCAGGACGCGGTCGTAGGTTTTCAGGAACTGCTGCCCGTCGGCGACCTTCTCGGCATCGACCAGAGAGGCGAGATAGTCCCAGATCGGCGTGACAAATTCAGGCTGGGCTTCGGAGAGTTCGACGATCTTCGGATCGGGCACAACGCCGCGCATCACATGATCGAACAGGTCGCCGGGCACGCCACTCTCCTGCGCCTCGTCGCGCAGGCCCGCAACACAAGCGGAAAATTGCGCGGTCGCCGGGGTCGCCACAGCGAGCGCGAGGAGAGCGGGCAGGACCAGTCGTGTGATTCGGCTCATGCATGAGCCTAACCGAGCCACCCGCGAAACTTAAATCGCGGGCGCATCACGGTTTGGGGAGCTTTAGAACGCGCGCGCGGCGAGCTTTTCCTCGAACGCCTTGATCTTGGGCTCCTTGACCATGGTCAGGCCGATGGCATCAAGGCCGTTCAGCAGGCAATGTTTGTGGAACTCGTCAATCTCAAACGTCACCACGCCGCCATCGGGACCGCGGATTTCTTGCGCCGCAAGATCGATGCTCAAGGTCGCGTTGGAGCCGCGCGAGGCGTCGTCCATCAGCTTCTTGAGGTCCTCAGCCGAGACCTTGGCCGGCAGGATGCCGTTCTGGAAGCAGTTATTGTAGAAAATATCCGCGAAGCTCGTCGAGATCACGCATTTGATGCCGTAATCGAGCAGCGCCCAGGGCGCATGTTCGCGCGACGAGCCGCAGCCGAAATTGTCTTCAGCCACGAGGATCTGCGCCTTGCGATAGGCGGGCTTGTTCAGCACGAAATCGGGGTTTTCCGAACCGTCCTCGTTGAAGCGCATCTCCGAGAAGAGACCCTTGCCGAGGCCCGTGCGGGCGATCGTCTTGAGGTACTGCTTCGGGATGATCATGTCCGTGTCGACATTGGTGATCGGCAGCGGCGCGGCGACGCCTGTCAGGGTCGTGAACTTGTCCATCGCGGTTTCGTCCGTCGTTCGTGGGCCGCCAGGGCGGGCGGCGATCGAGCTTTCAATGCGGCTTTGCGCCTTCTCGGTCAAGTGCGGGGCCTTATGGGAACCCAGCACGGGACAGTATGGGGTTTCAGACGAGGTGCCGGGGCTCAGGCGAGCGCCTCTTCGACCGCCTTGGGGTTCCGCGCAATGACGCGCAGGAAGGACAATGCGAAGCTGTCGGGCAGATGACGGCCCTGCTCCCAATCGCGCAGTCGGGCGACATTGACGCCGAACTTTTGTGCGAACTTGTCCTGACTGAGCCCGGTCGCCTCGCGCGTCTGCCGCACGAAGCGACCCGTGAAACCGCGCTCCAGTTCTTCGTCGGTCCACGGCGGATTGTCGGGATCGTCGAGCGCGTTCTGCTCGATCTGTTCGGGCGTCATCGCCTCAAGACGCTTGATGACATGGTCCGGCAAAGTCTTTGGGGCGTCTTCAAGCCTCATGCGAACGATTGGCATGGATGCGCTCTTCTTTCGGGTTAGCGGGCCTGACCGAGATGACGCGGCAGGAGTCTTCGCGGACGGTGAACACGACCGAGAAGAGTCGATTGTAAACTGACCCGAGGACCTTCAAACGAATCTCGCCGTCTTCCAGCCGGGTAACGTCATACTCGTAACGCTTCGGATCTCGGAAGACACGAAGTGCAAATTCAAAGCCGAGACCGTGCTTTTGATCGTTGAGACGAGCCTTCGCAGCATCCCACTCAAAATCGCTAGGTTCAAACATACGGGTAACCCGCACAGAAATCAATAAATGGACACGACCGGCATTATTTCGCCCAATATGGGCAGTCTTACACTTCGATCTTGTAGAGAGCAAGACGCAATACATTCGCTCCCTTCAACAGCATCATGCTAACGCTCCGCCGCCGCCTCGATCCCCTCCATATCCTCGTCCGAAAACCCGAAATGGTGCCCGATCTCATGCACCAGCACATGGGTGACGATGTCGCCCAGCGCCTCGTCGTGCTCGGCCCAATAGTCGAGGATCGGGCGGCGATAGAGCCAGACCATGTTGGGGAATTCGCCTGTCTGCAGCGTCGCCTCACGCTGCGCGAGGCCGCGCCCGCGAAAGAGGCCGAGCAGGTCGAACTCGGTTTCGCACGCCATGTCCCGAAGCGTGTCCTCGTCGGGAAAATCGTCGATGTGGATGACAAGTCCTTCGCACATGGCGCGGAATTCATCCGGCAGCGTGGCATAGGCTGCGTCTGCGAGTGTCTGGAAGTCTGCGAGAGAAGGGGCCTTGGCACCCGCCCAGTCGATCTGCGTCATGCCCGTCCTCTTAAAAAAACCAGCCGGTGAAAAGATTGATCGCGAGCACGACGAGAAAGACCAGTCCGAGCGCGCGACCGATGCGCCTCGCCCAGATCTCGACGGAATCGGGCGTCTCGCCCTCGTTGGCGCGCATGTTGACGCCGCCGAGCAGCCCGCTTTCGCGCGACAGCGCGGCGAGCGAGCGGCGTGCCTCTTCAGCTTTCTGGTCACGATCGTTCATGCGCCAAGCCTAGCATTGCG
>CAIWVR010000039.1 GCA_903916165.1 uncultured Hyphomicrobiales bacterium
GGACGCCTCCACCATGACAATCCCCTTCCTCCTCGATGGCCCTGAAAACGCGCAGGCGACGGTCCTGCTCGCCCACGGCGCGGGCGCTCCCATGGAGTCCCCCGCTATGCACCGGCTCGCGTCCACGCTCGCCGGCGCGGGTTTTCGCGTGGCGCGATTCGAGTTTGCCTATATGGCAGCACGGCGCGCGGGGCAGCGCAGGCCGCCGCCCAAGGGCGAAACACTGATCCCCGAATATCGCGCGGCGGTCGCCGCACTTGGTGCGCGTGGCACGCTGATCATCGGCGGCAAGTCGATGGGCGGGCGCGTCGCCTCCATGGTCGCCGACGAACTCCTCGCTGACGGCGCCATCGCCGGGCTGTTGTGCCTCGGCTATCCGTTTCACCCGCCCGCAAAACCCTTGCAATTGCGCACGGCACATCTTGAACATCTGCGCACGCCGGCGCTGATCGCGCAGGGCACGCGCGACCCCTTCGGCACGCGCGACGAGGTCGCGGGCTATGTCCTGTCGCCCGCCATCAACATGCTCTGGCTCGAGGATGGCGACCATGATCTGCATCCGCGCAAAAGCGTGTCCGGTTTCAGCCTGCAGGACCATCTCGCCACGCTCGGTCGTCACGTCGCTGGCTGGGCGGGTCGGATCGCCCCACACCCGCGCTGATATACCGGCCGCGTCATCGCGGTTTTGAAGTCGCCTGAAGGTGCCCCCGCAGGGACAAAAAAGGCATCCCACCTGGTGGGAGCAAGGCGGCAATCCATCTTCACGACAGCGCGAATGCCGCGCGATCGAAAGATGGATTGCTTCGCTTCGCTCGCAATGACGACGCTGAGGTTTGGGCTAAAACCTCAGCGCGACAGCAATTCCTTCGCGCGTTCCGTCACCGTTTTCGGCGTCGCCAGCGTCTTGCGCACTTCCTCGGCGAGCTTTTCAGGGGCCGCATATTCGAGGTCGAGATTGGCCTTCTGCATTTCCGCGATCAGCTCGGGGTCCCTGGTCATGGCGAGGAAACTATCCTGCATGACTTTCATCGTCGCCGCAGGCACGGCGGGCGGGGCGATGAAGGCGCGGCCGATGGCACCGCCGCTTGCGTAGAGACGCAGCAATTGCTTGTCACCTTCAGTGTTGCCGAGCTCACCAAGGGCGGGCACATCCGGCAGGTCAGCGGCGCGTTCAGGCACGTCCTGCAGGATGATCTTGATCTTCTTCTCGTCGAGCCATTGCTTCTTGCCAGTACGCACGGTGGCCCAGGACCCGGCGGTGCCATCGACCTCGCCACGCTCCATCGCCAGCATGCCCTCGGCGGAGGCCGGGAAGCCTGAAATGATCTTGAACTTGGTGCCGATGGTGGCGTTCAGGAGCTTCGGCACGACTTCCGAAATATTGCCGGCGCCGGCAGCGGCGACAGGCGTCTCGAACTTCTTGATGTCATCGATCGATTGCGCCTTGGCGGTGTGCCACTGGAAGTGGATGTTGTTGGACGAGGCGATGCGGCCGACCCAGTTGAATTTCGCCGCGTCAAACTGCACGGCCGGATTGCCGGTGGCCTGTTCGACGGCCAGCGTCTCGGTCACGATACCGATGGCGGTGCCATCTTTGGGCGCGACTTCATAGATGTAATTGGCGGCGCGCAGCGTGCCGGCGCCTGGCATGTTGGTGGCAATGACGGTGGGCGTGCCCGGCAGGTGCTTGCCGAAATAACGCGCAACCACGCGACCATAGAGATCGTAACTGCCGCCCGACGTGTTGCCGATATAGACGGTGACGGTCTTCTTGGTGAAATCCTGCGCCATGGCAGGTGCCATCAAGGCGCCCAGCGCCGCACCGGCCAGCAGAAGGCGCGCGGCGCCCCGAAACGTCGTGATCATGGTTTATCCTCCCGATTGTTGACGGGAAAACTAGGGCAAGGCCCCGGATGTGTCCACCGCCGCGATATCCCCGGCGATCCGCACCGCGACGTCTTTATAGGTGCCGTCGGCCTCGCGCCGCCAGATCCGCAGCGTCGGATACCAGACGTTGAAATCGGTCCGGTCAATCCAGCGCCAGTCCGCCCATTGGTCCGTCAGCATCATGTCGACGGGGCAATGCAGCGCTCCGGCAACATGGGCAAGCGATGTGTCCACGCAGACCAGCCGGTCGACCAAAGTGAGGAGTGCCGCCGAGTCCAGAAAGGCGTCAATGCCCGAATCGAAATCGGGGCCTGGCCGGACGATCGCCGCGCCAAAGTCGCAGGCCGCGATCTCCGCGTCGGTGGCGTCTTGCTGCAGGCAGACCAGCGTCGCGCCGGGAATGGCAGCGAGCGGGGCGAGATCAGCGAGCGTCGCCGAACGGCTTTTGTCGAGCTTGTGGTCCGCATTGCCGCGCCAGCAGATGGCGATCACGGGGCCACTCCTGTCGCCGTGCTGGCCCGCCAGCCAGTCGCGCCAGCGTGCCACCCGCACGGGATCGGCGCGCAGATAGGGCTCGCGCGCCATGAGATCGGCCTCGTCCAGCCCCAGCAGGAGCGGCAGGTCCATCATCGTCGTCCAGGTGTCGACATTGCGCAGCGACGAACCGACCTCACCGGGCAGGCAGGGCGGTGCGGGGTCCAGCGTGCGCAGCAGGCCGAACAGGCGCTGCGGCACGACGACCTGAAGGTCCACACCCGCCTCCAGAAGACGCGGCAGGAAGCGGCAGAACTGGATCGTGTCGCCCATGCCCTGTTCGCACATGACCAGCAGGCGCGTCGGCAATGGCCCCTCGAAGACCCGCGGCAGGTCGCGCGGTTGACCGTCCGCGTCGCGCGCATTCACGGTGGGCGGGCCGTCCATGAGCCTGAACCGGATGTCGAACGCCCGCCAGGCCTCGTCCCAGCGACGCAGGCAGAACAGGGCGCGGGCCAGCTTGGCCTGCCCGTCCACATAAGCAGGTGCCTGCGCCAGAACCACGCGATAGAGGGCGACGGCTTCTTCGAAACGCGCCGCCTGCTGCTCACGATCGGCCACCCGCACCATGGCGGTAAAATCTGCGGGGACCGGCTGCTTGTCCTGCACATCGGGAAAGGTGAGCCAGCCCTCCGCATAATCCGGGCATTGCGCCATCACGACGCGGAACATGCCGCACGCAACGTCGCTGCGCCCGCTCTCGCGTTCGCGGTCGGCAATTTCGAGTGCCAAGGCAAAATCGCGCGACTGCGGCGCGCCGAAAGGGAGGGTGGACATCAAAAGAACCGGCTGAAACAAAAAATCCCGAATCGCGAACCAAGATGACAGGCTTGGGGGCAACAGGCGAGACCTGCGGCGGCTCGACACCCGCCGATGCCCGGGCTACACCGCGCGACAGACCCGCCTGCGGAGCCGCTCATGACCGATTTTCTTCCCGAATATTCGGCCATGGCCGCCGAATTCGTCACGCCGCGGGACTTCCTGCGCTGCGCGGTCAGCCTGTTTCGGGCGCATGGACTGGTGTTCGGACACGGCACAACGGATGCGCTGGACGAAGCCGCCTTCCTCATTCTCGAAGGCCTGTCCCTGCCCATCGACCGGCTCGAACCCTTTCTCGACGCCCGCCTGCTTCCCGCCGAGCGCAGCCGCCTCGCGGAGTTGATCCACGCCAGGGTGGCCACACGCAAGCCCGCCTCCTACTTGCTGAACAAGGCCTATGTCGGGGGCGTGCCCTTTTATGTTGACGAACGGGTCATCGTGCCGCGCTCCTTCATTGGGGAATTGCTGCGCACCGGCCTGTTCTCGGGCGACGACGCCTCGAGCCTGATCGACCCCGCTCACGTGTCCTCCGCGCTCGACCTGTGCACCGGCTCGGGCTGCCTCGCCATCCTGATGGCGCAGGCCTTCCCGCACGCCATGATCGACGCCGTCGACCTGTCGCCCGGCGCGCTGGAAGTGGCCAGGATCAATCTCGACAGCAGCGGCCTCGCCGACCGGATCGGGCTCGTCCAGGGCGACCTGTTCGCGCCGCTCACGGGACGCCGCTACGACCTCATCATCACCAACCCGCCCTATGTCGGCGCGCAGGTCATGTCCGAACTGCCGCCCGAATATGCCCATGAGCCTGAAATGGCGCTGGCCTCGGGCGAGGACGGACTCGACATTGTCCGCACCATTCTCGCCAACGCCGCCGACCATCTCACCCCCGGCGGCGGCCTGCTCTGCGAAATGGGCGAGGACAGGGAGATTCTGGAAGCCGAATTTCCCGACCTGCCGTTCCTGTGGCTCGACACCGAGCAGAGCTCCGGAGAGGTATTCTGGCTGGGCGCCAAGGCTCTCGGGATCAAACTTTAGGTCTCATTCACGATATAAACATATCTTTATATGTCCATTGCCCCGGCTGGGCCGCCCTGCTATAGAGCGGCCCATAATCAACCGAGGCAGACCATGACCGCTCATTTCAACGATTACGTCGTCGCCGACATCAAGCTCGCCGAATGGGGCCGCAAGGAGCTCGCGATCGCCGAGACCGAAATGCCCGGCCTCATGTCGACCCGCGCGGAATTTGGTGCCTCGCAGCCGCTCAAGGGCGCGCGCGTCGCGGGCTCGCTGCATATGACCATCCAGACCGGCGTGCTCATCGAGACGCTGAAGGCACTCGGTGCCGATGTCCGCTGGGCCTCGTGCAACATCTATTCGACGCAGGATCATGCCGCCGCCGCCATCGCCGCCGCCGGCACGCCGGTCTTCGCCATCAAGGGCGAGAGCCTTGAGGATTACTGGGATTATACGCACCGTATCTTCGAATGGGCTGACGGCGGCACGCCCAACATGATCCTCGACGACGGCGGCGACGCCACCATGCTGATCCATCTGGGCATGCGCGCCGAAAAGGGCGACGTGGCCTTCCTCGACAAGCCCGGCAATGAAGAGGAAGAAGTTCTCTTCGCCTCGATCAAGAAGCGCCTCAAGGCCAATCCGGGCTGGTACACGCGCAACGGCACCGCCATCAAGGGCGTCTCGGAAGAGACCACCACGGGCGTGCATCGTCTCTACAACATGGAAAAGGACGGCTCGCTGCTCTGGCCGGCGATCAACGTCAACGATTCGGTGACGAAGTCGAAGTTCGACAATCTCTATGGCTGCAAGGAATCGCTCGTCGACGGCATCCGCCGCGGCACCGACGTCATGATGGCGGGCAAGGTCGCCATGGTCGCGGGCTTTGGCGACGTGGGCAAGGGCTCGGCGGCTTCGTTGCGCAATGCGGGCTGCCGCGTCATGGTCTCCGAAATCGATCCGATCTGCGCGCTGCAGGCGGCGATGGAAGGCTATGAAGTCACGACGATGGAAGACGCCGCCGTGCGCGCCGACATTTTCGTCACCGCGACCGGCAATGTGGACGTAATCACGGTCGACCACATGCGCGCCATGAAGGACCGCGCCATCGTCTGCAACATCGGCCACTTCGATTCCGAGATCCAGGTGTCGGGTCTGCGCAATTTCAAATGGTCGAACATCAAGCCGCAGGTTGACGAGATCGAATTCGTCGACGGCAAGCGCATCATCCTGCTGTCGGAAGGCCGCCTGGTGAACCTCGGCAACGCGACGGGCCACCCCTCCTTCGTCATGTCGGCCTCCTTCACCAACCAGACCCTCGCCCAGATTGAGCTGTGGACAAAGCAGGGCCAGTACGAACGCAAGGTCTACACGCTGCCCAAGCATCTCGACGAAAAGGTCGCCGCGCTGCATCTCGACAAGATCGGCGTGAAGCTGACCAAGCTCACCCAGCAGCAGGCGACCTACCTCGGCCTGCCCGAGCAGGGCCCCTACAAGCCAGATCACTATCGCTATTGAGCAACAGCTTGTAGCAAAACGCCGATTTCA
This sequence comes from uncultured Hyphomicrobiales bacterium, assembly GCA_903916165.1. Lineage (GTDB taxonomy): Bacteria > Pseudomonadota > Alphaproteobacteria > Rhizobiales > Beijerinckiaceae > Terripilifer. The sequence continues at coordinate 5,806 of CAIWVR010000039.1, forward strand.
ACGCCCCCGCACCTGCTGCGGGGGCGTTTCCTTTTTCTTAACCACTTTGTCAGGAGTCACCGGGCGTCTAAAGTGTGGTGATTCGGGGATCGGCGGAGTTTCGAGTTTTGCGCCGCGATCGAGGCCGTGCGGGATTACCGCACGGATGTTTCGAACGACCGCAGGGGCATACGGGGAATGGGACTGCAAAAACGCGTTTGGCGGCAGGCAATGCGCGCGTGTTCGGCTCTCCGGCCGGTGCCCGTCGTTATTTCAGCAGCCGCCCTCGTCAGCGCCTCCCACGTCCGTGCGGCGGGTGAAACCCTCTACGACCAGCCCGAATTCATCGGCCTTTCGGCGGCGCTCGCAATTGGCGTTTTCGCGACCACGGCGACGTTCCTGCACATGGCAGGCCGCAAGGCATCCGCCCGGCGCGAGGCCGTACTCAAGGGCGAACTCAACGCGATGCGCGCGCGCCTCGACCGCGCCGAAGTCTTCCTCGCCGCCGAGTCGCAGGTCACCATCTGCTGGGGATCGAGCTATGAGGAGCCCGACATTGAGGGCGATATGTCCGAGTTGATGGAATTGACGCCGCAGCGCCGCGTGCTGGCATTCGGGTCATGGCTGTCGCCGATGATCGCGCAGCAACTGGAACGCGCCGTCGAACGCCTGCGCGACCGTGGCGAGGCGTTCCGCCTGCCCCTCGTCACACTCAAAGGACGTTATCTCGAAACCGAGGGCCGCGCCGTCGCCGGCCGCGCCGTGATGCGGATCCGCGATGTGTCGGGCGACAGGCTCGAACTGGCGCGCCTGCGCGAGGCTTTCTCGAATTCCGTCTGCGAGCGCGATGGCTTGCGCGCAATGCTCGATTCCGCGCCGGCACCAGCCTGGCTGCGCGATCCGCAAGGCCAGCTCACCTGGGTCAACCGCGCCTATATGAGCGCCGTCGAGGCCGATCGGCGCAACGATGTCATCAGCCGTGGGCTCGAACTGCTCGATGCCCCGATCCGCAGCAGCGTGGAAGTGGCGCGCGGCAAGTCCGAAGTCTGGCACCAGCGCGTGCCCGCCGTCGTTGCCGGTGCCCGGCGCATGCTCGACGTCACCGACGTGCCGATGGAGCATGGCTCGGGAGGGTTTGCGACCGATGTGTCGGACCTTGAGCAGGTGCGTGCGGATCTCGGGCGCCAGATGGACGCGCACCGGAGCACGCTCGATCAATTGTCGACCGCCGTGGCGATTTTCGATTCCGCACGGCGGCTCGTGTTCTACAACACGGCCTATGCGCAATTATGGTCGCTCGATTCCGCTTTCCTCGACCAGTCGCCAGCCGATTCGGAAATCCTCGACCGCCTGCGCGCTGAAGGCCGCTTGCCGGAACAGGCCGATTTCCGCGCATGGAAAGCGGGCCTGATGCAGGCCTACCAGACGGTGGAGACCACCGAACATGTCTGGTATCTGCCGGGCGCGCGGACGCTGCGCGTTGTGATCAATCCCAATCCGCAAGGCGGCGTGACTTATCTCTTCGACGATGTCACCGAGCGCTTCCATCTCGAATCCTCCTATAATGCGCTGATGAATGTGCAGGGCGAGACTCTCGACTCGCTGAAGGAAGGCGTCGCGGTGTTTGGCACCGATGGACGCCTCAAGCTGTTCAATCCGGCCTTCGCCTCGCTTTGGCGCTGCGAGCCCAATGCGCTTGCCGACAAGCCGCATTTCGACCAGGTCATGCGGGCCTGCATGGCCCTGCACGACAAGCGCGAGGATTGGGACGATCTGCGCAGCCTCGTGGCAGGCCTGCAGGACGCGCGCGA
>CAIWVR010000040.1 GCA_903916165.1 uncultured Hyphomicrobiales bacterium
GCCTGGCTGATCGCCATCGCCGCGATCGTCGCCAGGCTGCTCTGCAGGCGGTTGAGATGTCCGGCAAAAGCAGTCGCGTCCGTCAACCGCTCCCAGCGGCGCAGCAGATGTTGTCCTGCGTTGAGGCTCTGCACGGTTTCGCGGGCCGCCGCCGTCTCGACAAGAATATTGAACTGCGTGGTTGTCAGCCGGGTCGCTTCACGCACACGCGAATTGTTGAAATCGGCAAAGATCTGCAGGCTCATCGCCAGCATTGACGCCGCCCATGGAACAATGGCGACGGGGCCCGCGAGGAAGAAAAGAAGGGCTGTCGCAATGATGAAGAACGGGAGATCAATCAATAGCGACACCATGATGTTGGGCAAGAGTTGCGCCACGCTTTCAATCTCGCGGAGGCCGACCTGCAACGATCCTCCAAGTGTCGGGATGGTGCCGGACCGCGCCCGCAGGATGCGTGCAAAATAGCGCGCCTGGATCGTCGAGGTAACGCTGAGCGCGATGGCGTCGTTCAACCGCAGGCGCGCGGCGCGCAAGCCAATGTCGACGCCCAGCGCGAGCGTGATGCCAATGGCGAGCGCCCACAGGGTTTCCATCGCCAGATGAGGAATAACGCGATCATAAACCGCCATCGAAAACAATGGCATGGCAAACAGCAACAGGTTGCTCACGCCCGCCGCCACTGCCAGCTGTATGAGATTTCCCTTATGATGCAGGCGCATTTCGTAGAGGATGCTGCCAATCAATCCCCGATCACGAGGTGCCAGATATTCGGGTGGCGTCGCGGCATCATGGGCAAATACGTCGCGCTTGGGCCGCATGAAGAAAACCGTGCCGGTGAAGAGCGGCTGCAGATCCTCGAGCGAGCGTTCGTACACCCCTTCAGGCGATTTGCATGTGAAGCCGCCGGCCTTTGTCCGCCCGAGCAAGGTGATGCTGCGGCCCTCCGGATCCAGAATGACGCAGGGAAAGTCCACCGCGCCCAGCGAAGCAAGCTTGCGCTGTGCAAAGGTGACATCAATCCCACGCGATTCTGCGGCCCCCACCAGTTCCTCTGGCGTCGGCACGCCCTGCGCCCCGGAGGGCTGCGGCCCGAGCCACGCCTGGTCGTGCCAGGCCTCCGCAACATCATGCAGCGATCCAAGCAGTGTCTCCTCCGGAAGATGCGGCTTAGGCTCAGGCTCCCCTGCGGTCGATTCCGGTTCGGTGGACAGGGTCTCGTCGATTGCGGATATGGGGGGCTCGACGCGGCTTTCGACAGGCGGCGTTTCGGACGCCGGCTCGACTGGCCGAGACGCCGTCGGCTCGGTTGGCTGAGACGCCGCCGGGTCGGTTGGCCGAGGCACCACCGGCTCCGCAAAGGCTTTCTTCAATCGGCTCAGCGCGGATTCGCGCACGGGCACCGGCGCCTGCGGGGCCGGCACATCAATCTCCACGGGCGGCGCGCCCGAATGCTGGCCTTCGCTCTGGAGATCTTCGCCTGAGCGGGGCGAGGCCGGCGCATCCTTGAGGAACTCCGCCGAGACGGGCTCGCTGGAGGATGGCGACGCGGGTGTGACGCGAAATGACGCCATGGCTAACCTCGAAAA
>CAIWVR010000041.1 GCA_903916165.1 uncultured Hyphomicrobiales bacterium
ACAGCGCTCTCGAACACACCGGGCATGGCGTCGATCTCGGATTCGATCTCCTTCGGATAGACATTGAAGCCGCCGGTGATGATCAGGTCCTTGCCGCGACCGACAATGTGGACGTAGCCTCTGGCGTCGATCTTGCCGAGGTCGCCGGTGATGAAAAATCCGTCCGGCTTGAATTCGGCGGCCGTCTTCTCAGGCATCCGCCAATAGCCCTTGAACACATTCGGGCCCTTCACCTCGATCATGCCGATCTCGTCGACGCCCATCAGCGCACCAGTCTCCGGATCGGCAATGCGCACCGAGACGCCTGGCAGCGGATAGCCGACGGCGCCGGGCACGCGATCCCCGTCATACGGGTTCGACGTGTTCATATTCGTTTCGGTCATGCCATAGCGTTCGAGAATGGCGTGGCCGGTCTTCGCGCTCCATTCGCGATGCGTATCGGACAGCAAGGGCGCGGATCCAGACACGAACAGGCGCATGGACTTCACGGCGTCCGTGGTCAGGTTCGGGTGCTGCAGCAAGCGCACGTAGAACGTCGGCACGCCCATCAGCGATGTCGCGCGCGGCAGAAGCGCCATGATCTTGTCCGGATCGAATTTCGGAAGGAAGATCATCGACGCGCCGGAGAACAGGATCACATTCGTCGCCACGAACAGGCCATGCGTGTGATAGATCGGCAGCGCGTGGATGAGCACGTCATCCTTGGTAAAGCGCCAATAGTCTACCAGCGTCGTGGAATTCGAATGGAGATTATCATGCGTGAGCATGGCACCCTTCGAGCGGCCCGTGGTGCCCGACGTGTAAAGGATTGCCGCAAGATCATCGCCGTTGCGCGCGATCGTGGCAAATGCGGCAGGTGCCTGTCCGGCGGCGTCCATCAGTTCGCCATGGCCTGCAGGATCGAGCGTCAGGACCCTGGCACCGACCTTCGCGGCCAACGCATTCATGCCCGCCTTTGTGGCGGGATCGCAGATGACGAGAGAGGGCTCCGAGTCACCGATGAAATATTCGAGCTCAGCCAAGGTATAGGCGGTGTTCAAAGGCAGGTAGACGGCCCCGGCGCGCAGTGCGGCAAGATAGAGCATCAAAGCTGGAACAGATTTCTCCACTTGCACCGCGACGCGGTCGCCCGGCTTCACGCCCTGCGCGACGAGCACATTGGCGAGACGCCCGGCGAGATCGAACAGATCGCCATAGGAATAGACCGTCCCGTCCACATTCTCGATCGCCTTGCGGGCGATGTCCTGCGCGGTGCGGACAAGGCGGTCGAACAGATTCTGACTCATGATTGGTCTCTAGCGTGTGCTCGGCGGACCCATGATGAGGTCCGGCAGGAAGGTCGAGATCGAGGGTGCAAAGCAAAGAAGTATGACGGCCCCGATCATCAACGCGACGAAAGGCAGCGTGCCATAAATCACCTCTTTCAGAGGAATATCAGGCGCGATGTTGCGGATAACGAAAATATTCAGTCCGACCGGTGGATGGATCAGCCCGAGCTCCATCACAATCGTCATCACAACACCAAACCAGATCAGATCGAAGCCGGCAGCGCGGATCGGCGGCAGGATGATCGGTGCCGTCATCAGGATAATCGACACCGGCGGCAGGAAAAAGCCGAGGATGACAACGAGAAGAAGAATGGTTGCCAGCAGCAGCCATTTGTCGAGATGCATCGCCACGATCGCCTGTGCCGCCCCTTGCGAGATATGCAGATAGCTCATCACATAAGAATAGAGGAGCGACATGCCGATGATCATCATCAGCATGGTCGATTCCCGCAACGTTGACGAAAGGATCGGCTCGAGGTCGGCTGGTTTCCAGACTCCATAAATTACGGCGATCAATGCAAGCGCCAGCAGTCCGCCGAGCCCAGCCGTCTCGGACGGCGTTGCATAGCCGCCATAAAGCGCAAACATCACGCCAGTGAGCAGCAGCACGAAAGGCAGCACGCGCGGTAGCACGTTGAACTTCTCCGCCATCGTATAATGATGCTTGCGCAGAATCTCGTGCTCCTGGCCGCTCCGCTCGAATTCGGCGCGGGCGGCCCGGTATTCCTGCCGGAACCGGAACACGGCATACGTCGAAAACAGCATCACAAGCAGGAAGCCCGGCCCGATACCTGCCAGGAACAGGCGACCAAGCGATTGCTCGGAGGCGACGGCGTAAAGGATCATCGTGATGGAGGGTGGCAGCAGGATGCCAAGCGTCCCGCCCGCTGCAATTAGGCCTGCAGCAAACCCCGGCGAATAGCCGCGCTTGCGCATTTCTGGAATGCCGGCGGAGCCGATGGCCGAGCAGGTCGCCGGTGAAGAACCCGCCATGGCTGCAAACAGCGCGCAGGCAAAGACATTGGCAATGCCAAGGCCGCCCGGCACACGGTGCATCCAGGCATGCAGGGCGGAATAGAGATCCTGCCCCGCACGGGACTTGCCGATAGCCGCACCCTTCAAAATGAACAGCGGGATTGACAGCAAAGTGATCGAGGCCATTTCCTCGAAGACATTTTGCGTGACCGTGTCCAGCGAGGCGGCCGGCATGAAGAAATACATGAAGATAACGGCGACGATACCCAGCGCGAAGGCGATGGGCATGCCAGCAAACATGGCGAACAAAGTCGCGCCGCCATAAAGCAGACCAATTGACAGCGTGCTCATGCCCGCTCCGACTTCTGTGATGCAATGAGAATTTGCAGCGCGAGCTGCACGCAAAGCAGGGTCATGCCAAAAGCCATGACCGAATAGGGGATCCAGAGCGGCGGTCCCCAGGTGGACGACGTCACCTGCCCGTCTTCCCAGGCCTCATGGAAAAGCGTCCAAGATTTCCAGGAGAAGAAGGCGCAAAATAGCAGGCTGGCGCCATCAACGATAAAAAGCCGGATCCGGTTGGCGGCAGGCGACAGGAAACCGACCGCCGCATCGATGGCAACATGGCCGCGGCGCGACTGCACGTAAGCGGCCGTCATGAAAGTCGCTCCAACCAGCAGGAAAACCGCAGCTTCGTCCTGCCAGTAGGTCGCGGACTTGAAATAATACCGGACGAGCACGCTGTAGCTCAGGATCTGGCTCGCCGCGATTAAGGCAAGCGAGGCCAGCACCACGATCGTGGTGTTAAGGAAGGCCAGCGCGCGCACCGCCGCGCCGAGAACGCCCCCGACCCGCTCGGGAGCCGTTGGCGCGGCCCCCGGGAGTTCAATGCCATGTGTGCTCATGCAGGAACGTTTTCAGCCATCTTGAGGAGCTTGTCGCAGTTGGCATTCTTGGCCGCGTAATCTTTCCACGCCGTCTCGCGTGCAATTTTGCGCCATTTTTCGAGCACTGAATCATCGAGATCGTGAACCTTGGCTCCGGCCTTCTCGTAAATCTTGGCGACGACATCATCGTCTGCCATGGCGGCTTCGCGGCCATAGGCCTCAAGGCTCTCGCCAATCTCCATGATGAGGTCTTGCTGCTTTTTCGGCAGCGCGTCGAAGATCGACTTCGACATGATCAGCGGCTCCAGCATAAACCAGTAGGTCTTGCCCCGTCCCGTGGTGAGGTGCTTGGAGACCTCTTCCAGTTTGAAGGAGATCAGGCTCGTCGAGGAGGTGAGGCCCGCATCGCAGGCACCCGTCTGCATGGCCGCATAGAGTTCGTTGGAGGGCAAGGACAGCACGGCAGCACCCGCGGCCTGCAACATCATGTCCATCTCGCGCGACCCGCCGCGGATCTTCATCCCCTTGGCGTCTTCCGGATTGACGAGCGGCTGCGTGCGGCTGGCGACGCCACCCGCCTGCCAGATCCAGCTCACGATCACAATGCCCTTGTCATTCAGGAATTTCGAAAATTCCTTGCCCACTGGCGCTGTCTTCCAGGCAGCACCCTGCTTGTAGGATGACACGAGAGCCGGCATCAGGCCGATATTCACCTCAGGCATCTCGCCGCCGGCGTACGAAATAGGCACCAGCGACATGTCGAGTGCGCCCTTGCGCAGGGCCGAGACCTGCGAATTGACTTTCATCAGCGACGAGCCGGCATAAACCTGGCCGCCAAGGTCGCCGCCGCTCTTCTTTTCAAGCTCTTCGGCGAAGCGACGACACAGAATGTCACGAAAGTCGCCGTCCTTGCCGCTGGATCCGGGAAACTGGTGCGAGATTTTCAGCATTGTCCCGGCGCGAGCGCCCGAGAAGGCCAAAATGGCTGGAGCTGCAATCGTGCCCGCGAGCACGTGGCGGCGTGTGAAGGTCATGGGCTTCCTCCTTTGCGGACCCTTCGGGCCCGTCTTGCCCAGCTTCAGGCTGGACGTCTGTTTAATTTATCCCAGAGACGGATGTGGAGTATTCAGGGAACGAGACATATCATCAAAAGGTATTAAACGTCTGCCAGAGGGGCAAGAGAGGCGGGCCCATTGGAAAGCCCGCCCCGCCGGAGCCTAGCGATGACCTGGAATGGTCTTGACCGGTGTTGGATCGAGCCCCAGTAGCCGGGCGGCATTGCCGCCGAGAATGGCGCGCTTGGCGTCTTCCTTGAGGAATGGCAGGTCGTAGATGACGCTTGGCAGGTCGAAATCCCAGTGCGGATAATCCGACGACCAGACCAATTGCGTCTCTGCCTTGATCATTTTGAAGGTTGCCTCGAGGATCGACTTGTCCTCCGGCATTTCCATGGGTTGCGAGGAATAGAACATCTCCTGCATGTATTCGCTGGGCTTGCGCTTCAGCGACGGGCAGTCGGACGTGCGCATCATGTAGGAATGGTCGAGCCGCTGCATGAGCGAATAGGCCCAGGTCAGGCCGCTTTCAATCCAGACCGTCTTCAGCTTGGGGAAGCGCTCGGGAATGCCATTCATGACCCAGTTGGTCATGTGCACCATGTTGAACCACATGAAGCCGAGCGCATGCACGGAGATGAAGCGGTTCAACAGGTTCAGCGACTGGTCGTTCCAGTTATAGGCAGCATGGAAGGAAATCGGCTTGCCCATTTCCTCAAGCAGCCGGTAGGTCTTCATGTAACAATTGTCATGCACCGGCTTGTAGCGCGGCGAGGTCACCATAAAGCCCTTCACGCCTTTCTTGTCCCCGAAATCCTGGACCATCTTGTAGGTGGCTTCGGGATCATTGAACGGCAGGTAGAGCATAGAAATGATGCGCGGCTCCTCGGCAAGGATCCGCTCGCAAAGCCAAGCGTTATAGGCGCGGGCCATGGCGACTTCGATCTCGACTTGCGGATGTGTGCCCAGAAACAGCATCGGCGTGGGGAACAGGCAGGCGTAATCGACGCCCATAGCGTCCATCCACCGTTTCGTCGTGCTGATGTCGCGATGACGGTCGCTGGCTTCGACCTTCTCGTGCTTGCGCAGCCAGTGTCGGGTGATACGGCCTGAAATATCTTGATAGCCGACCGAGCCCCCCAGCATGCTGGAACGCCCGCCGCGCTGCGCGGATTCAACGAAGGAGCGGCGTAGGACCGGGCTTTCGATATATTGGAACACCTCCGCGTAGGATTCACTTTCGTAATGGTGCGAGTCGATATCGACGATCAGGAAGTCCTGATAATTACGCTTGAGCGCCTGCTCCGACGCCTTGGCAAGTGATTCAGAAGATGAAAAACGGTCGAAGTGCAATTGGCGCACATCGTCGACTGGTGTCTGGTCGTTCATGTGGCTCTCCCGTCAGGCGATGACAAAAATGGAATCGTCACGATCGACGACCTGGTACTTGCGAAGTTTCAGACGCCGGTCTCCCGCGCATTCGCCGGTCTTCAGGTCATATTCATAGCCATGCCAGGGGCAGACGAAATGCATTTCGTCGGAAAAGACCTGACCCTGATAAGAGCGGTCTTCGGCAATCACGTCGAGCACTCTGGGGATCATGATCCCCTCACAGGCAGGGCCGCCAGAATGCACGCACGTGTTGGCATAGGCGTAATAGGCACCGCCGTGATGAAACACACCAACTTCCGAGCCGCCAGCCCTGACGATACGCCGGTCACCTTCGCCAAAGTCAGTTTTCTTCGCAACAAAATATTCTTGCATAAGATGTTCCCTCGCCTCCCTTTATCGCGTCTCTGACGGACGCTTCACTCGCTCCATTCGAGAACTTGCGCCGCCTTTTTTAAAACATCCGGCGGCGTCGCAGAGACGCGCCGGACGATCTGCGTCAGTTCTTCGCCGGACTTAGGTCGCAGCATCATGTCGAGTTTCTGCGCTTCTGCGAGAAATGCCTTGTCCTGCATGGTCTCCATATAAGCACGACGCAGGATCGCGACGCGCTCGCCTGGTACATCTGGCGACACCCAATGCGCATAACCCAAGAAAGTTGGCAGGCTCACCAGTTCGACGATCTTGCGGTCTGCATCATTGGTGACAAGATCCAACAGAAGGGGCACATTCGGCAACTCAGGCTCGCGTTCGAGCCCGATCTGCACAAGCATGTGGAGCTTGTTGTTCTCCAGCCAATCGCGGTTGCTGCTCTTCAGGCTGGCCCAGGCATTGCCGCCACGGCCCTCGACCTCACCCCGTTCCAGCGCGAGATGCACTTCCTTGCTACCGCCGGAATAGCCGTTGACGACCTTGAATTTGGTGCCGAGCAGATTGTTGATCAGTGTCGGAAAAATATGGGAATCCGAATTCGTTCCGGTGCCACCGAGCATGACGATATTAGTCTTCGCCTCGTCGATGGTTTTCGTCTTGCTGGTGTGCCAAGTGTAGAGTAGCCCGTTCGAGCCGCCCATGGAGCCAATCCACGCGAGTTTCGCAGCCTCAAATTGCGCGGCCTTGCCGCCGAGCAATTGATACATGGGCATGTTCTGATTGACGGCAGCAATGGCCGTCCCGTCGCGTGGCGCGGTGTTGTAGACGAAATTGGCGGCACGGACGCTGCCCGCGCCTTCCAGGTTCTGCGTGACGACATTGGGTCGACCGGGAAGGTGATGCGCCAAATGCCGTCCCAGAACACGGGCATATAGGTCATAGCCACCACCCGGCCCGAAGCCGATGATGAAAGTAACGGTTTTCCCGCGATAGAAATCTTCCTGTGCGGTCGCGCCGGTTCCAAAGGCGAGCACGCCAGTCAGCGTGCAAGCCGCCCCGAAACACCGCGCAAACACAGACCAGCCTCGGTGGCAAAGCCGCATCATCTGCTCCTCCCTGACATGTCTATTTTGTGTGACGTGTCTATTTTGCGGTCAGTTTAGCTCAAGCCGGCGATCTGTCTATCATCCGAAAGACAGGGATGCCGGGAACCGCTTCAGCCCAACTCCATGGGGATGGCGGTGCGCGGTTTCCGCTCGGGCTGCGTTCTCCCCGCATCGCGTTACGGGGGCGGCAATGCTCAACGAGCCCAAATTGACCGACCTCAGCTTGTCTTTCGCGAGAACCGGGGAGCTCGATGCGTCCCGCGCCCGTGTCGTCATGCGCCGGAACACCCGGGACCGGGCTTGACTTTCGGCATCTCCCGGCGAAAACAGGCCCCGTCCCGCCCCGAGCGGCCCTTCATATACGGGCACACGATTGCGTTATCGCCTCGAATACGCGCTCTTCGTCTTCTTCGGCCTTGTGGTGCGCGCTCTCCCGCTCGAGGTGGCCTCTGCCTTTGCCGGCGGCCTGTGGCGTCTCATCGCTCCCATGTCGAAGCGGCATCGCCGCGCAATGGCGCATATGGAAATCGCCTATCCGGACGCGACCCCTGATGAACGAGAGCGTCTTTCCAGCGAAATGTGGGAGACAATGGGCCGCATTTTCGCGGAATCCTACCGTCTTGCCGAGATCTCCTTCTCAGGCCGCGTGGTGCTCGACAATCCCGACGAGGCGCGTGCCATTTTCAAGGGTGAGCACGGGTTTGTGGTCTGCGCCGCGCATCAGGGCAATTGGGAGGTTGGCGTCGCCGTGCTGTCGGAGCTTGGCTACAAGACCGC
>CAIWVR010000042.1 GCA_903916165.1 uncultured Hyphomicrobiales bacterium
CACAAGGGGATTTTGGCTCACGCCTTTCCCCTGCGCGCCCCCTAAACAGCGGGGAGAATGTCGCGGGCACGAGCCTGTCGTCGAGCGGCGAGGGGATCAGCCCGCGCAGCGGTGCCGAGCGCGCGAGTCGAGCGCGCCCATGCCGCCGATCGCAGGCCCCCCGGACGGCGCGCCGACCATTCGCCTGACCAAGCCTGTGGTGCAATTGCACATGGGCCGGGGGGTGGAGGGACTGGCGCCAGGGCCCATCAAGGCGTCAAAGCCGGGGAGGAATATTATAAACAATATTTTAGCATCGGAATGGTGGATGTCTGACAACGTTGCACAGCGGGGACCAGGCGCGCTAAGCTGGGGGTAAATCGACATGGGGGAGACAGTCATGAGCGAGCAGGACCGCTGGCAGAGCCGCTATGCAGCGACGGAATATGTCTTCGGTGAGGAGCCGAATGCCTTTCTGGCCGCCCAGAAGGATCTCCTGCCGCGTGCAGGCAGGGCGCTCGCGGTCGCAGATGGCGAGGCGCGCAACGGCGTCTGGCTGGCGCAACAGGGCCTCGACGTTCACTCGATTGATTTCTCGTCGAATGGTCAGGCCAAAGGCCGTGCCCTGGCAAAAAAACGCGGCGTCGACATAAGTTTCGAACTTTGCGACATCAACGCCTTTCCGTTTCCCGAGGCGACCTATGACGTCGTCGTGGAGATCTTCACGCAATTCTCGACACCCGACGAGCGGGCCCGGAAATGGGCTGGCATGCTGCGCACGCTGAAGTCCGGCGGCCTGCTTCTGATCGAGGGCTACACTCCCAAGCAACTCGACTACAAGACAGGCGGCCCCAAGGAACTCGACCGTCTCTACACACGCGACTTGCTCGAAGCAGCTTTCGCGCAGGGCCTGTCGCGCTGCGACATCAGGGCATATGACGCGCATTTCGATGAGGGCGGCGGCCATGCCGGTATGGGCGCGGTGATCGATCTCGTCGGCTACAAGAAATAGCCATCTTCACCACCAAGGTCCGCCCAACAAGAACAAGAAAGTTGCGACCCGCCATGAAGATCCCCGCGCTGATCAAGCGCAATGTCGCACTCTTTTCCCTGTCCCAGTCCTTCACCGGTGCAGGCATGCAATTCAGCTATGGTTTCGGCCCGCTGATGGTCGTCGCGCTCACCGATTCGCCGGCTCTGGCAGGCCTGTCGGTGGGTCTCGTGGGCGTGAGCCGCTTCCTCGTTGCCTATCCGATGGGCAAGATCACCGACGCCTACGGGCGCAAGCCCGGGATCTATCTGGGCCTGAGCCTGGCGCTGGCAGGCAGCCTGACGCTCGGCGTTTCCATGCTCATGCATTCCATCGCGGTCTTTGTCGCCGGGCTGCTGATGTTCGGCATGGGCATGAACGGGGCGCAGCAGATGCGCGTCGGCGTGACGGACATGTTTCCGGCGTCCATGCGTGCACAGGCGCTGGGATATCTCGCGCTGGGATCGCTGTTCAGCCTCCTGCTCAGCCCGCTGATGGTGAAATGCGCCGATATGCTCTCGGTGTCGACGGGTGTTGATCCGCTTGGCCTGCCGTGGTTCTTCCTGCCGCTTCTTATCATCGGCGGCATAGCCATTGTGCATCAGGTGAAGCCGGATCCAAAAACCATCGGCATGAATCTCGCCGATTACTGGCCCGGGATCCCCAAGCCGCCTGCGACGGCACCCAAAACGCCCATACCCTTCAGCGCGCGCCGGCTGCTTGCCGATCCGTCGATCCGTCTCGCCATCGTGTCGAATTGCGCGGCGACCGGCAATATGTCGATCGTCATGGTGTTGACCTCGCTCGTCTTGCACGAGCATGGCCATTCTCTGATCGCCATCTCGATCTCGCATACGTTCCATTCAGCCGGCATGTTTGCCTTCACCATTCCGCTGGGCAAGCTCGCCGATAAATTCGGCCGTTCCCGGATCATGTTCCCCGGCGTCTTCGTGTCCCTGATCGGTGCCGGGCTTGTCGCCTTCACGCCCAATATGATCACGGTGACCCTCGGGACATTCCTGGTCGGCCTAGGCTGGGCGGGGGCGAATGTTGCTGCAACCGCTTTCATCGCCGACCGTGTGACAACGCAAGAGCGCGGCCGCGCCATTGGTGTGAACGACAGTTTTGCGGGTGCCACCACGATCTTCGCAGCCTTCGTCACCGGGCCGATGATCGGCATCGCGGGGCTGCCTGCGACCGGTGTCACCGCCGTGCTGCTTGCGATGCTGCCCTTCGCCCTGCGCGCTTTCAGCGGGCCGATGAAATAAGCTCATCACACATCAAAAACGGGAGGAAAATATGGGAAAACAGGATTGGCCAGCTGACATCGATCCGCAATCCGGGTTCCGGTTGCCGCTCTTGAAGCGTGAGGAACTGGACGAGGCCGGCCAGCGCCGCTACGACCACGCCGCCAGCGGCCGCAACATTGCCGGCCTTCAGGGGCCGACCGGTATTATGCTCTACAGCCCGAAGACCAGTGATGCACAAAGCTCCGTCAGCCGCTATCTGCGCAACGCATCGGGCATTTCGCCCCGCCTGCGCGAGATTGCACTGCTGATCACCTCGCGCTGCATGGACCAGCAATTCGAATGGACGGCGCATGAACCCGAGGCCGTGACGGCCGGCGTCCCGCGCGACACCATTGACGCGATCAAGTTTGACGGCCCCACCGGGGCCCTGGATGCGACAGACGCAATCGTCATCGATCTTGGCCGCGCCGTTTGGCGTGACCACAAGGTCGCGCCGGACCTGTTCGCTCGCGCCCATGGCGCCTTCGGCCCGCACATGCTGGTCGATCTTGTTTTGCTGATGGGGACGCACGCCTCCACGGCCGCCTTGCTCACGACATTCAACATGCAATTGCACGATGGCACGCAGGCGCTTTTGCCGGTGGGTTGACGTTCAGCGCAGAAATTATCCGTGCGCGGGGCCGCCAGCCTGGTCCCGCGCGCCAAAAGCCAAGCTTACCACCAGCCAGCCTGCCCCGCCGCCCGGATCAGCAGTTCGACCGCAAGCGTGGTGAGGAACAGCTTCAGCACCCTGCGGTAGCGTTTCTCACTGGTCCGGTCGAGTGCAGCTTCGCCGAGCCAGGTGCCGAGCCCGCCTGTCACGATCATGGCCACCATCAGCGGGACATAGGCGACGATGGCAAAGCCGAGAACGCCAAATGCCATGAGCTTGGCCGTATGAACAAAAATCATCAGCGCGCCCTGTGTCGCAACATGATTGCGCCGGTCAGGCGCAGCACTCGCGATAAAGGGCGACAGAAATGTCCCGGTCGCACTCACGAAGACCCCAAGGAATGTCGCGAAAAAGCCGAGGACCGCGAAACGCCCCTTCTCGGCCCCGAGGCGACCGAGATTGGGCATCCAGGTCACGAGCAGAATGAAGCCACCGATGATGGCCTGCAGGCTCGAGGTCGGCAGGACGACGAAGGTCTTGGCACCGGCGGCCGCCCCAAGCAAGGCTCCAAGGATGAAAGGCGGCACAATGCCCTTCATGACATAACGCCACATGATGACGGTGCGCGACACGCCTGACCCCAGTTGCACCACGGTATGAACGGGGATGAGGACGGTCGGCGGCATGACGAGGGCCATCAAGGCCAGCAGGATGACCCCGCCGGCCGTGCCCGTGAAAACGCCGATGAAGGCGGTGGCAAAGGAGGCGAACGTCAGTCCGACAAACAGCCATGGCCCGACGTCGGGCGTCCCCAGAAAATCCACGCATCGTCCTCCCGTATTTTTGCCTAAGGGAGACTGCGGGCGGACACTTGTCCAGCTTTCATCTCACTGGACAAGGAGGGGCCGCGGTCCGGGGTTTGGGCTGCAAAGGCGATGCGTACGCTTTTGTCCCGGATTGTGGCGTCAAACCGCCACAAAGTTTTCCGATTGTTCAATCGGGGGGTGTATCCTCGTTCGACGCTGGGCTTTCGTGCCTCGCGTTCCCGCAGCAAAGGTTGACCTCGCGCATGCAGGCTGACATTTCACATGCCCTGACGCTGAAGGGCCGCCAGTTCTTTGCTGGCCCCCTTGCGCTCATGCTCGGTGCCGCGCTCGCAGGCTTTGCCGTTTTTCTTGTCCTTCAACTGGCGCAAGGACACGCAATGCCGGAGACCTCCCCGCAAGGGAGCGCGGAGCGTGCCGCTCACCCTTGGGGCTTGCTGGTCCATATCTCGCCAGAAGCCGCGCCATCGCCGGCCAGAACGCCGCTGGCGCAGTTTCATTGGCTCCCCGCCCCTGGTCCTGTGATCGAAGCAGTGCCCGAATCGCAACTCGCCCTTCACGAGACAGCACCCACCAGCGACCCACCCCTGCCACCGCGCAGACCGTCAGCAGATCGCGCCGCCAATGCGCGCCGCGCAATGCCCGCCATCGGGACGGCGCCGGACACGCGTGGGCTCTTCGCGCGCCTGTTCAGCGTCCAGCCCGGCGACAGCCCCGCGCTTGCCTATGCAAATCCACAGGATGGCGTGGTGAGCGGCACCACGCGGATGCTGATGGGCTATGCGGATGGCCGCACCGCCGTCTACGATATTTCCGCGAGGGCCGTGATCATGCCCAATGGCGAGAAGCTCGAAGCCCATTCAGGGCTTGGCGACCTGCTCGACGATCCCAACCGTGTGCATATCAAGAATCGCGGATCGACGCCGCCCAACGTCTATGAGCTCAGCCTGCGCGAGCGCCTGTTCCATGGCGTGCGCGCGTTGCGCCTGAACCCTGTGCATGGTGGCGACATGTATGGACGCGACGGGATGCTCGCCCACACCTACATGCTGGGACCGAAAGGCGATTCCAACGGCTGCGTATCGTTCAAGGACTATGAAAGGTTTCTGCGCGCCTATCTGAATGGCGAGGTGAAGCGCCTGATCGTCGTCCAGCGCCAGGCCTGACGTCTGGGCGCTGGAGACGGGGGATGCCGGGCGGTGCCTCACAGGGCGACGACATCCACCCCCGCACCCAATTCGGTGCGCGCGAGATCGGCGACGTGCCCATGATGGGTGAACAGGATGCACTGCACGTGATCGCCCGTGGCTGCGAGCGCCCGCAAGCCGTTCAGCGTGCGCTGGTCATCGAAACTCGTGAAGAGATCATCCCCGATGAACGGGGCCGGCTCGGCGCGCGCGGCGAAATCCTCGACATAAGCGAGCCGGAGGGCGAGATAGAGCTGGTCACGCGTGCCCTCGCTCAGACCCTCCATCCCGACACTTTCGCCACTCGCCCGGCGTCCCTGCAGGACCGCCGCATCACTCGCGTCAAAGGTCTGCGCAAGGCCGGAAAAGACGCCGCCGGTCAGCTGCGCAAACAGGTCGCTGGCGCGCTGCATCAACGGATCCTGCCGCGTGGCGCGGTGACGGTCGAGCGCATCGCCCAACATGTTCGACGCCAGCCGCAGCACAAGCCAGTCCCGTGCGGCCTCCTGCAATTCAGCTTCCGCATTCATGCGTTGCTGCCAGGCGGTCTCCGAGCCGAAGCCCGATTGCTGGTCGATGACCTGCTGCTCGGCGCGCTTCAGCTCCGCATAGGCCTCCTGCGCATCCTGCGTCAGCCGCTCTTCATCCTGCGACAGAGCCAGATGATCCGCCTGCGCACGATCGGGATCGAAGCCCGCGAGTTCGGCGCGAACCGCGTCCTCGGCTGCCCCGCCGGACTGCTCCGACATCTGGCGGCGCAGGTCGTCCATCGCGGCACGAGTCTGCGCGCGACGCTTGAGGCGCTGCAGGACGTGCGGTGCCTCGGCTCCGGCCGGGAGCTGTACGGCGAGTCTGTCGAGCGTCACGCGCGCGGCCTCGGCGTCGCGCAGGCCGAGGCGCAGGGCGTCCGCGCAGGCGGCCTTGCGCTTGGCAACCTCGTCACGTCGCGCGGATTCACCGCGCACCCGGTCGAGACGCTCGCGCATCTGCGACACGGCAGTCGCAGGCGGCAGCGCCAGGAGATCGGGAGCCACTGCGGCCACAAGATCGCGCGCATCGCTTTCGAAGCCGACAATATCACGGCGCATGCCTGCCACGCGGCGGGCCAGATCGTCGCGTTTCTCGATCAGCTGCGGCACCAGTTTCCAGGCGTCGATCGCCGCCAGCGCTTCGACAAAGCCTGCATCCGCTGACAAGCCGATTGCAGGAACCGCGGCGCGCCAGCGCTGCTCCCAGTCCGCCAGCGCCTGCGTGTGCGCCGCCAGGTCGCGCGTGAGCTTCGCGATGCGGGCCTCGATATCTTCCCGGCGGCGGGCCGTGCCGCGCGCGTCGTCCCACGCGACCGACATTTCGCGCAGCCGCATCGCGATGCGCGCGGCCTGCCGTGCCGCGTCTATTTCCATGGCGGGCAGGCCGGCCTCGGCCGCGATGAGAGCCAGCGGGCCTGCCAGTCGCGCGAGGTCTGCATCGGCCTGCGTGAGATCGAGCTGGAGGCCGTCGAGACGCGTCCGCCTGTCCAGCAAGACGCGCACCGCCATGCGCCAGGCCTGCATGTCTGAGGGTGCGAGTGGCGTGATCCCGGCGTGCGCCCAGAGGGCGGTCCATTCACGCTCCAGTGCATCACGCGCATCATACAGTTCGGCGCGCTTCGCCCGGGCGGCTTCGGCCTTGATCGCATGCCTGTCGCGCGCCGTGGCTTGCGCCGCATAATCGGCGACGCGCGAGGCGTCGCGGGTTGCGGCATCGGCCAATGTATCGGCCTGCGTCGCTGCAATCTCGAAGCGGGCCACGCTGGCCGACAGGGCCGCACCGGAGATTGCGCCCGACGCACCAAAAAGCGCCCCGCGCAGGAGGCCCCACTCCGCGTCGCGCGCGCCGCGCGCGGCTGCAATTCGCTCCAGCGTCGGCACATCCCCGCCTGCCAGCAAGGTTTCGAGCCGAAGCCGTGCGTCCTGCAGGTCCCGCTCGGCTTCGCCCAGCCGTAGGGAAGCATCGCGCTCAGCCACGGATAGGGCCTCGAAGCGACGTGCGAAATCGGCGATTCTGTCAGGTGCGGGAAGATTGGCCCCAACCAACGCCTCCAGACTGGCGATGGCGGGCGAGAGCGCCCCGGCATCGAGGCGCAAGGCCTCGTCGTCACGCCGCAAGGTCGAAGCCGTCTGGTTCCGGGCGGAAACGAGCGCCTCCACATTGCCGAGCGCCGCGAGCTTGGCATGCAGGGGCGCGGGGTCGACGCGTTGCGCCTGTTGCGCATGCAGCATGTCCAGCTCGTCCCGCATGTCGCATTCAGACCGCAGGCTGGAGGCGAAGGCCGTCTTTTCCTGCGTCAGCCGCTCGCCCTGCTGGGCGAGGTCGCGCACGCGGGCCAGGGCCGGCTGGGTCGGCTGTGCCGCCACGACCGCCTGCGCATCCGCCAGACCGAGCAGGCGGGCGTGGCGATCGAGCTCGGCCGCGGCACCATCCTGCGCCCTGACTATGCCCTGTAGATCGCTGTTGGTCTTCTGGAACTGGCTGACTTGCTGGACCAGGGCCTCGACCTCGGTGGCGCGTTCCAGCAGCGGGCTGTCGATGACAAAGCCCGCCAGAACATGCTCGCTCTCGGTGAGATCTGCCGCCTGGCGCTCGGTGACCCGCACCGATTCCGTCCAGGACCCCAACGCCGCGTCGAGGTCCGCAATAAAACCTGACCCGACAGCGGGAAGGTCGGCATCGGCGTCGATGAGCACATCCTGCGCGTCCATGCGGCGCAACACGGGCACGAGGGCTTTAAGCCGCTCAATCCGTGCGCGCCTGGCGCGCACCTCGCCCAATGCCGTGCGTAGATCCGCGACGCGCTTGCCGTTCTGCGCAATGGCCTCCTCGAGCTTCTTCCATGCCCCGGCGCGCAGCTCGCTCTCTGTGATGGCCCTCTTCGCCAGGTCGAAGCGATCACGCGCCTGATAGAAGCGCCGCGTCTGCGCCTTGTTGGGGGTGAAAATGGCGTCGGCCTCGTCGTCGAACGTCTTGCGCAGCATCGCCAGCCCGCGCAGGCCCGACGCCGCCGCCATCAGACTCGATCCGACCTCGCCGCGCGCCTGCAGCAAATCCTCCGCACCTTTCCGCAAACATTCCGCATCGAGCCCGAAGGCGCTCGAAAAAATCTCCCGCGACACCTGTCCCAGAAAAGGCACCAGCGCATCCTCGGCCAGCGGCGTCCCGCTGGCGTCGAGCAGCGTGTTTTTCGTGCCCTTGCGCCGGATGACGGACAGGCGTGCGCCGGCGCGGGACACGAGTTCGCCGCCGACCCGCAGATCGGTCGTCTTGTGCCGAAAGTCATGCGGCGTGCGCATCGGAAAACCGAACAACAGGTCGCGCACGGCCGAAAGCGTGGTCGACTTGCCCGCCTCATTCGCCCCGTAGAGCACATGCAGTTTCGCATCCGGACGAAGCGCGACGCTGCGGTTCTCAAAAGCGCCATAGCAAAGGAGATCGAGCCGGGTGAGGCGCATCAGCAGGCCCCTCCGGCGCGCCCGAGCAGGAGGGCGCGGGCTTGCGCGATGAGCGCCGGCGCGTCCTCGCCGGTGAAGGGCAGCTTCGCGCCCGATGACTTGGAGCGCACGAGTTCGAGATCTTCGGCGAAGCGGGCGATGATGGTCTCGGTATCGCCGCCAGCCAGCAAAGCACCAAGATCAACGCCCGCCAATGCGTCACCGGTCGCGAAGGCCGGTTCGCGCGTCTCCAGGCTCAGCTTTTCGAGCCAGATGTCCTCGGCGCAACGTTGCGCGGCCGCCAGAACCTCATCGGCAAAGCGCGCCTGATCGGCCACCAGCCGACGATGCAGCGCCGTCTCGCCGGTCAGGCGAACCCGCGCCGCGACCAACCGGCCCTCCGCTGCGTCGGCGACCGACCGGAAGGCAACCTCCAACGCGCCCAGAAGCGCGGCCTCGGTCTCGTGGGGTTGCGCATCCACGGCGAGAACCGCCCAGCGCGCCTGGTCGGTGACGATCCGGCGAATGTTGGTGACCCGGCCATCTTCGACATCGACGATCACCGCGCCCTTCGGCCCGCATTCGCGCACGCTACGCCCCTGCAGATTGCCGGGATAAACGACATAAGGGTCGCTCGACACGATCTCAAATTCATGGACGTGGCCCAGCGCCCAATAATCGTAGCCGCGCGCCGCCATGTCCGCGAGGGTGCAGGGTGCATAGGATGCGTGACCCGGGCGACCGTCGCAGGACGTGTGCAACAGGCCGATGTTGAACCAGCCCGGCTTCGCCTCCGGATAGGCGAGCGCCCAATTGTCGGCCACCTCGCGCGTCGGGAAACTGCGACCGTGGATCGCCACGCGCAGGTCCTCCAGCAATCTGGTCTCGGTTTTCCGCGTCGAAAAGACGGTGACGGCTTCGGGCAGCGTGATGGCCGAGGTCACGACACTCTCGGCGTCATGATTTCCCTTGATGATGTAGACAGGGATCAACTCGCGATGGAGCCGCGCCAGTTCGCGTGCAAAGAACAGGCCGATCGACGTATCGCGCCATTCGCCATCATAGATGTCGCCCGCTATCAGGACGAAGGCGACCCGCTCGTTGATAGCCTGCGTGACAAGGCTGGTGAAGGCACGACGGCTCGCCTCCGCAAAGCGGCGTGCGATGGCCTCGTCCTTGAGCGCGAGGCCAAGAAGCGGGCTGCCCAGGTGCAGGTCGGCGGCATGAAGGAAGCTGAAGCCCATGACAAGTCCGCATGCAGGAAAGCAAGCACCTTGCCCGCATCCTGGTTGAAAGCAACGATCCCCCCCTTTCTGTCCCCAGCTTCTGGCGACATTCAAGGGGCCTTGCAAAACGCACCCGCTCACCTGCATGACGCGGGCTTGCAAGACATCTTTCCCCCGCGCTCCGCATGGCGCGAGGCTGAGGGCCTCGACTTTCAAGAAGCGCCAGCACCAAGCTTGTTTTCCGTGTCCTGCAATCAAGCCGGTGGATGACATGGATGACGATCAAGGCAGGCTTCACGATCGCTTGCCAAGACCCTGTGGCGACGCCGATGCGTCTCATCCCGAGCCTGCGTCTGTCCAGGCGGCTGGGCCTGATCCTGGAACAGAGGCGCGGGTCCAGACCATTTGCGCCCTGGTCACCAAACAGATCACGTTCCATGACCTGGAAGATCACCTCCCGGTGCGGAAGGTCGGCATGCACCGGAACCGCGTAGCCGGCCAGATCATGTTTGACGAAGCAGATGCATTTCGTGTCGATATAGGTGTGTTTCAGCAGCGCGGCGCTGGCCCTTGCGGCGTGGTGTTGGAGATGAGCGGCCGCTGTCAGGCGGTGTTCTCCAACCGCGGCACCGCATAGCCGGGGCGGACCGGGATGGTCCAGACCGCGCAGGGGCACAGCAAGCGACATTCGGCCTGCGAATCAAATCATGCAGCAGCACTTGCTATCCACAGGCAAAACGAATAAGGTGCGCCATCGGACACTTGGCTTGCGATTTAGCCCAGCGCGAAAGCGCTCCGCTGACACCTCATCCCTTCTTCGATTCCCTACAGGTGTCGCTTCGCGGCTCCTCTTTGTACGTATGTCTATAAGGATACATCCCATGAGCATGGGCACAGTTAAGTGGTTCAACGCCGACAAGGGCTACGGTTTCATTCAGCCTGACGATGGTGGGGCGGACGTGTTCGTTCACATCAGCGCCGTCGAACAGGCTGGTATGCGCGGCCTCAACGAAGGCCAGAAGCTCAGCTACGAAGTGCAGCCTGACCGCCGCACTGGCAAATCGTCCGCCACAAAGCTTCAGGTCGCCTGAAGCTTGTAGCAGCGAACTAAAGTTGAAGGCGTCTTGACCGCGAATGTACCGGCAGGACGCCTTTTTCTGTTTTTGGAGGGCGATGCAGATGACCAGAAGCCATCTCTACCAGATTGACGAGACCGTCACTTTCCAGCCCGTAGGGCAGGCAGAGCAGGCGTTCACGGTGGTCCGGCAGATGCCCGCCGAGCGCGGCGGTCCGCAATATCGCCTGCGTTCCAAGGCCACTGGCCAGGAGCGCGTCGCGGAAGAGGCCCATCTGAAAAGCGCGTCGCCTGAAGCCTGACGGACCGCCCGGCGGCTCGGGCCTTGTCCCGATCCGCGCCGAATGCACCACATCCGAGGACTTATGAGCTTTCTGAAAACCAACGACTTCGCCGAACGCCAGAAAAACGCAAGCGCGGCGAAACTCTCCATCATCGACAAGTTCAAGACGGCGGCGCAGAACCCCGACCCGGCTGCGGCCGAGAAGGCAGCGGCACGCGCGGAGGTCGCCAAGGCCCGCGCCATCCGCATTGCCGAGCGTGAAGCCGCTCGCGCGGTGCGACAGGCTGAAATGGCTGAGGAAGCGCAAAAGGCCCAAGCCCTGCTCGCCGAACAGCGTGCTGCTGACGCGGAAATTGCCCTTCAGGCAACGCGTGACAATGCCGACCGTGAAGTCGCCCTGCTGGCTGAGCAGAAAGCGGCCCGAGACGCGCGCTACGCTGCGCGCAAGGCGGCGAAGAAAGAACGCCGCAAGGGCTGATGCCTGTCCGGCGGTGACTGGAGACAGGACCCGGGAGGGCCCAAAAGACACCGACATGGTCCATGATCATCGGTGTTGTCTCCTGGAAACCGCTTTGGACCGGGGCCGCACATGTGGCCGGGCGCCGTCATCCAGATGCGCCCGGCGCTTGGCATGGGTAGGCCATGACCGGCCATTTCGGTGCCACATGCGACAAAAGCCCGTAGCCGGTCCGGGCCTTCAGGGAAAAAGCGCGCATTGAATGGGAACGGCTGTCGGGAGACCCGACTGTTCGACCCGTTTAAGGTTGCTCCGCGCGCCCGCCGGCCCAATAGCTGCACAGCTCCCATGGCCTCGCTAGGGTTGCAAAAGCTTCGCCGGCGCGCTTCAATCGCCTGAACAAAAACAGGGAGGATGCGCTCATGCGCAAGATGACACTCGCGGCGGCAGCCATCGCCTGCGCACTGATGCAACCTGCTGCGGCGCAGACCTATCCATCCAAAAACATTCAGCTGATTGTGCCCTATGCCGCGGGCGGCGTGACGGACGTGCTCGCGCGCGCACTGGGTTTGCGGCTTCAGGAAGCCTGGGGTCAGACGGTCGTCGTCGTCAACAAGCCCGGTGCCAACAGTCAGGTGGGCGCGGAAATGGCGGCAAAGTCGCCGGCCGACGGCTATACGCTGATGGTCACCGCCGACACCACGATCACGGCCAATCCCTATCTTTACGCCAAGCTGAAATATGAAGCCGCCGATTTCATCCCGGTGTCCGGACTCGGAATCTCGCCGCAGGCGCTGGTCGTGCATCCCTCCGTGCCCGCCAGCAATGTCAGTGAACTTGTTGATTATGCGAAGAAAAACCCCGAGAAAATCTTCTATGGCACGTTTGGGAACGGGTCATCGGGTCATCTCAACATCCTGAGCCTGCAAGAGCGCACCGGCACCACCTTCACGCCCGTCCACTACAGCGGCGCGTCTCCGGCCATCACCGACCTGCTCGGCGGCCACATCAA
>CAIWVR010000043.1 GCA_903916165.1 uncultured Hyphomicrobiales bacterium
AATCTCGCCATTAATTTTCGATTAACCAAGAGCAGGCATAGCTCGCATGCGATGCTTTCAATCGACGTTCCGTCAAGCTTGATGGAACCTTCCTTTAACCAACGCTGGCTAGAACTGAACGCCATTCGTCCGGCTTTCAGCAAAGGAGTCCCGGAATGGCCTTTTTGATGTCTGCGCAGAGCCTGAAAATCGTGGCCGCGCTGTCGGTCGCGCTCGCCATGGGTGCCTGCTCCAAGAACCCGAACGAAGATGGTGCCAATGGCGGCCTGGGCGGTATGGGAGCGGGCGCTGCCTCGCCCGGCTCGCAGCAGGATTTCGTCGTCAATGTCGGCGACCGCGTTTTCTTTGAAAGCGACCAGACCGAACTGACCTCGACCGCTCAGGCGACCCTCGAGAAGCAGGCGCGCTGGTTGTCGCAATATCCGCGCTACACGATCACCATCGAAGGCCATGCCGACGAGCGTGGCACGCGCGAGTATAATTTTGCGCTCGGTGCCCGCCGCGCGGAATCGACCAAGTCCTATCTCGCCGCCCGCGGCGTGCCGGCCTCTCGCATACGCACGATCAGCTATGGCAAGGAGCGCCCCGTCGCGGTCTGCAACGATATCTCGTGCTGGTCGCAGAATCGCCGCGCTGTCACAGTGCTGGGCGGCCCGACGTCTTAAGGCTCTTCACGGCGCGAGCCTGAAGCGGACCGGCGCCCTCAAGGCGCCGGTCTTTTCATTTTGCGGGGACGGTCCACCAATCCAACTTTGGCCGAACTGCCGCCGCATGTTAACCCTCAAGGACCGCGCGAAAGCGGTGAAAGGCTGACGCCCATGCAGACATTCAATCTTGCCCGCAAGTTCCCCCTTTTCGCCGTGCTTCTTGCATGTGCGGCGTTCTTCACGCTGCCCCAGCCAGCTTCCGCACAGCTATTTGGGCGCCAGGAGCCCTCCGCCGAAACGGCTGAATTGCTGCTGCGCGTGGACCGACTCGAAAATCAGATCCGCAATCTGAACGGCCAGCTCGAGCAGATGCAGTTCCAGCTGCGTCGCAGCGAAGAGCAGCTGAAGAAATTCCAGGCCGACGTGGATTTTCGCCTGCAGGAATTGCAGCCCAAGGGCGGTGCCCGCCCGGCACCCGGCCCACCGATCCCGCCGCAGCGCCGCACCGACCTTGAACCCGAGATGGTGCCCAACAGCGCCGTTGCGCAGACGGCCCCCGCACTCGCGCCACGCACGGGTGGGACAACGGGCGGTGCGGCACCACGGACCGGTCGCGGCGATGCTTTCGATCCCGCCACCGATCCAGAAGCGCCCGGTGCCCCGCGGGTGCTCGGCAGCGCCGCCTCGGCAAGCACGCCCCCGGCGCGCGGCACGCCCTCGGGTCCCCTGGGTGCCGAGAGCGACCCCAACGCCCCGCTCGACCTGACGGGCCGCGCCCGCAACGACAATGTGGCGACCCTGCCGGCGCAGCCCAATAGCCTGCCTGCACAGACCCAGCCCAGTGCCGCCGCCCTGCCAACGACGACGCCGCGCGATGAATATGACATGGCCTTTTTCACCCTGGAACAAGGCCGGTTCGACGCCGCTGAAAATGGTTTCCGGACCTTTCTGCAGCGCTATCCCAAGGACAGCCTGTCGGGGGAAGCCACCTATTTTTTGGGCGAAAGTTTCTTCAAGCGCGGCAAGCATCGCGATGCCGCCGAGCAATATCTGAAGATCTCCACCGATTTCCCCAAGACGACGCATGCGCCTGACGCCCTGCTGCGCCTCGGCCAGTCGCTCGAAAAACTCGGCGCGAAAGAACAGGCCTGCGCTTTCTATGCGGAAGTCCCGCGCAAATTTCCTGCTGCCACCGCCATCAAGGCCAGCGCGCAGCGCGAGGCCAAGCGCGCGCAGTGCTGAGCGCCGACGCGCTCCTGTCCGATCTGGCCGCCGCGCGCGGCCTGCTTGTTGCCGTGTCCGGCGGCCCCGATTCCCTCGCACTTCTCGCAATTGCCGCAGACTGGTCGAAAGGCGCTGGCCGTCCTCCCGTCTTCGCGGCGACGTTCAACCACGGCTTTCGCGAGGCCTCACGCGACGAGGCACAGGCTTGCGCACGCATTGCGCAGGATCTTGGCGTGCCACATGCCATTCTCGACTGGACCGGCGCGAAGCCGGCAAGCCGTATCCAGGAAGAGGCCCGCAACGCGCGCTACAATGCGCTGGTCGCGCATGCCGGCACCCTCGGAGCCGACGTGCTGCTGACCGCCCATCATGCCGACGACCAGGCCGAGACGATCCTGTTTCGCCTCATGCGCGGCAGCGCCATCGGCGGACTGGCGGGCATGAAGACGCGGCGCGACATTGGCGGCATCACCCATGTCCGCCCGCTGCTGCATCTGCGCAAGGCAGATCTTGTCGCCCTCTGCGTGGACCGCGGACTGCCCTTCATCAACGATCCCTCCAATGCTGATCCACGCTTTGCGCGCACCGGCCTGCGCCGTCTGGCTCCCCTGCTCGAGGAAGCTGGCATGGGCGTGGACGCTTTCGCGCGGCTGGCTGTGCGCGCCGCGCGCGCCGAGGCGGCGCTCGTCGCCGGGACGGCCGATCTCGCCTGCCGTGCCGTGCGCGTCCGCGAGCCCGCGCTGACACGGCTCGACAGCGGCGTGCTGGCGCAGGCCCCGGCCGAACTCGCGCTGCGCCTGCTGATGGGGGAAATCGCGCGCATCGGACGCGCCCCGCGGCTGGAACAGGCCGAAGCCGTCGCCGCGCATTTGCGCGAGGCCCTGTCTGCACACGCGCCGTTCCGGACAACACTGGGTGGCGTGCTGATCGAGCTCAAGCGCGATAGCGAAGTCGTGATCTCGCCCGAAACACCTCGGGCGACGCCAGTAATTCCTTAATCCTCCGGTCAAGCTGGCCCCATTCTCGCAAGATCTCGAAGGCGCTTCCCTTGGCAAGGGGGCAGGCCCGGCCTACATTGGAAGGCAATATGCTCTCCTCTCCGGGGTGCCCACGCGACGGCGGTTTCGCCGCATACAGGATCGAAATGAACCCGAATTTCAGGAATTTCGCCCTCTGGGTGATCATCTTCCTCCTGGTCGTCGCACTGGTCATGCTGTTCCAGAACCCGGGACAGCGCCAGCAGACCCAGGAAATCCCCTTCAGCCAGCTGCTCAGCGAGGTGGATCAAGGCCGCGTGCGTGAGGTGACGATTTCGGGCAACGAGATCTTCGGCCATTTCAACGACAATCGCGCCTTCTCGACCTATACGCCCAACGATCCGACGCTGGTCTCGAAGCTCTACCAGAAGAATGTTTCGATCACCGCCAAGCCGCCGTCCGACGGCAACAACTGGCTGGTGACGCTGCTCGTCAACGGCCTGCCGCTGATCGCCTTCCTGGGCGTGTGGATCTTCCTGTCGCGCCAGATGCAGGGCGCGGGGGGCAAGGCCATGGGCTTTGGCAAATCGAAAGCTAAACTGCTGACTGAAGCGCATGGTCGCGTGACATTCGAAGACGTGGCGGGCGTGGATGAGGCCAAGGAAGACCTGCAGGAGATCGTTGAATTCCTGCGTGATCCGCAGAAATTCCAGCGCCTCGGCGGGCGCATTCCACGCGGCGTGCTGCTGGTTGGCCCCCCCGGCACCGGCAAGACGCTGCTGGCGCGCGCCATTGCGGGTGAGGCCAGCGTGCCCTTCTTCACCATTTCGGGGTCCGACTTCGTCGAAATGTTCGTCGGCGTCGGCGCGAGCCGCGTGCGCGACATGTTCGAACAGGCCAAGAAGAATGCGCCCTGCATCATCTTCATCGATGAAATCGACGCCGTCGGTCGCCATCGCGGCGCCGGTCTCGGCGGCGGCAATGACGAGCGCGAGCAGACGCTGAACCAGCTTCTCGTCGAAATGGACGGATTTGAAGCGAATGAGGGCATCATCCTCATCGCCGCGACCAACCGCCCCGACGTGCTCGATCCCGCCCTGCTGCGTCCGGGCCGCTTCGATCGCCAGATCGTGGTGCCCAACCCCGACGTTATCGGCCGCGAGCGCATCCTGAAGGTCCATGTCCGCAAGGTGCCGCTGGCGCCGGATGTCGAACTGAAAACCGTCGCGCGCGGCACGCCGGGCTTCTCGGGTGCCGATCTCATGAACCTCGTCAATGAGGCGGCGCTGATGGCGGCGCGGCGCGGCAAGCGCATCGTCACCATGGCCGAATTCGAAGATGCAAAAGACAAGATCATGATGGGTGCGGAGCGCCGCACCCTCGTCATGACCGAACAGGAAAAAATGCTGACCGCCTATCACGAAGGGGGCCATGCGCTCGTCGCACTCAGCGTGCCGGCGACCGATCCTGTCCACAAGGCGACGATCATTCCGCGCGGCCGTGCGCTCGGCATGGTCATGCAATTGCCCGAGCGCGACAAGCTGTCGATGAGCTACGAGCAGATGACCTCGCGGCTGGCCGTGCTGATGGGCGGGCGCGTGGCCGAAGAAATCGTCTTCGGCAAGGACAAGGTCACCTCGGGCGCACAATCCGACATCGAGCAGGCGACGAAACTGGCGCGCGCCATGGTCACGCGCTGGGGCTTCTCCGATGCGCTCGGCACCGTGATGTATGGCGAGAACCAGGAAGAAGTCTTCCTCGGCTATTCGATGGGCAAGCAGCAGAACATTTCGGAATCGACCGCCCAGACGATCGACAGCGAAGTGCGCCGGCTTGTCGAACTCGGCCTCAACGAGGCGCGCCGCATCATCACCGAGAAGCGCGACGATCTGGAAGCCGTGGCGCAGGGACTTCTCGAATACGAGACCCTCTCGGGCGATGAAATTCTCGGCTTGATCGCGGGCCACGCGCCCGTGCGCGAAACCGACAATGATCCGCCGGCGCCGCGCTCCTCGCCGGTGCCGACCGCCGGCAAGGGCCGCCCGCGACCGGAGCCGGGCGGGCTTGAGCCGCAGCCGCAAGTGTGATGTTTTGCGAAAACCCGGCGGAAACGCCGGGTTTTTTGCTGCGCTCTTCGCAAAAACAAGAGCTCCGTCATGACGGCCCATGTTGATGGAATGCGGATCAGGCCATCGGTAACGTCAGAGTCTTTCTGTCCAGCTGACGCAAAGGCAGCTGATTTATCTACTGAAAACAGGGCAGAACCCACAAACTTGCCTGTGCGAAACCGGCAGGCGCGCTTCAAAGCCCGACACGATTGGTTAAGTTCGCATCATTGCTTGATGAATTTCCGGGGCGTCTGATGACCAAGCTGACTTCGCCGTCGAAGCTCGCGTTCACATATGGGGCGCTAACCTTTTCCGCCGAGGGCGATGCCGACTGGTGCGAGAAACAGCTGCACGCCGTGCTGAATGCCACGTCGGTCAGCGCAGACGCTGCCCCGCAATATCCCGATATCTCCGATTTTACGCCCTCTTTTGAGGACGACGACGCGCCCGCCCCACCGCCGCACCCGCGTCGCGCCACGAAGGGTCCGAGCGACTTCAGCCTCACCCTGACCAATTACCTGAAAGCCCGCACTGGTGCCTCGAATCGGCGTCTCAACCGCACCGATGGTGGCGGCGGTCGGATGCCGGCTTCCGTGGATTGAAGTGAGAAAAGCGCCGTCCCTGCGCGCGCAGCCAAGCAATCCGGAGGACACTGGCCCACACATCTGCCGCTATTGGGCACCAGGGCTGTGCGACCAGCAGATCCCCGTGCGCGATTGCTTGGCTGCGCTCGCACGGACGGGCGAGACTTAAAAAAGCCCGGCGTTTCCGCCGGGCTTTGTTGTTTGGCGTCAAAGGGCCAATCAGCCTTCGAGCGACCGGCTCCATTCGCCCTTCGAGGCGAGGCCGTTCATCTTGGCCCTGTGCGAGAAGGCTTTCTGGGCACCGATCACATTGGTGTCCTTGCCGGCCCACGCCTTTTGCGGCGCAGCCTGCAGCGCGCGGCCGTAGCTGAACGTCACGTTCCACGGCAGCTTGGCCATTTTGTTGATCGCGTCGAGATTGGCAGTCGCCTCGACATCGGCCTGTCCGCCCGACAGGAAGGCAATGCCCGGCACGGCAACCGGCACGGTCTGCTTGAAGACGCGGATCGTCTGCGCGGCGATCTGTTCGGAGCTGGCCTGCGTGGCGCAGAGCTTGCCGGGCACGATCATGTTGGGCTTGAGCACCGTGCCTTCGAGGAACACGCGGGCCTCATAGAGCTCGTCATAGAGCGTCTTCAGCACGAATTCGGTGACGTCGTAGCAGCGTTCCAGCGTGTGACCGCCGTCCATGAGCACTTCCGGCTCGACGATCGGCACAATGTCATTGGCCTGGCAGATCGCCGCATAGCGGGCGAGCGCCTGGGCATTGGCGAGGATCGCGCCACGCGTCGGAATGCCGTCGGCAATGTCGATCACCGCACGCCATTTCGCAAAACGTGCGCCGAGCTTGTAATACTCAGCCATGCGCTCGCTGAGACCGTCGAGGCCTTCCGTGATCGTTTCGCCCGGAAAATTCGGCAGCGGCTTCACGCCGGCGTCGACCTTGATGCCGGGAAGCGAACCCGCCGCTTCAATCAGCTTGACGAGCGGCGTGCCATCCTTGGCGTTCTGGCGGATCGTCTCGTCGTAGAGGATGACGCCCGAAATGTTCTGCGTCATCGCGTCCTGCGTGCGGAACATGAATTCGCGATAGTCGCGGCGCGAGTCGGCGGTCGACTCCACGCCAATGGCGTCGAAGCGCTTCTTGATCGTGCCGGAGCTTTCGTCAGCGGCGAGAATGCCCTTGCCCGGTGCCACCATGGCCTGCGCGACTTTCGCCAGTTGGTCCTTGTTCATTGCGATGCTCCCTGAATGTTAGGATGACTTGACGCGCAGCGCCTCGACGCCCGGAAGAACCTTGCCTTCCAGCCATTCGAGAAAGGCACCGCCGGCCGTCGAAATATAGGTGAACCCGTCTGCAGCGCCCGCTTGGTTGAGCGCGGAGACTGTGTCGCCGCCGCCAGCCACCGTGACGAGCGCGCCAGCTCTGGTAAGATTGGCCGCCGCCTGCGCGACCGCATTGGTGCCCGCGTCGAAGGGCTGCAGTTCGAACGCGCCGAACGGGCCGTTCCAGACCAGGGTCTTGCAGGTCTTCAGGATCGCGACGACGGCGTCAGTCGAGCGCGGGCCCATGTCGAGGATCATGTCGTCGGCGGCGACATCGTCGACACTGACGACGCGCGAGGCCGCATGAGCCTTGAAATCCTTCGCTGCGACGGCATCCGTCGGCAGGACGATTTCGCAGTTCGCGGCTTTGGCCAGCGCGATCATCTCGCGCGCGGTGTCGAGCAGGTCATGCTCGCACAGCGACTTGCCGACATGCTTGCCCTGTGCGGCGAGGAAGGTGTTGGCCATGCCGCCGCCGATGATGAGAAAATCGACCTTCTTCGACAAATTGCCGAGCAGTTCGAGCTTGGTGGAGACCTTGGCACCGCCGACGATGGCCGCGACCGGGCGCTTGGGCGCGTCCAGCGCCAAGGTCAGCGCGTCGAGTTCGGCCTGCATGCCGCGCCCCGCGAAGGCTGGCAGCAGATGCGCGAGGCCCTCCGTCGAGGCATGCGCGCGATGCGCCGCCGAAAAGGCATCGTTGACATAGAGGTCGCCAAGCTTTGCCAGCGCGGCGGCGAAATCATGATCGTTCTTCTCTTCGCCCTTGTGAAAGCGGGTGTTTTCAAGAAGCAGAACGTCACCGTCCTTCAGCTTCGCAATCGCCTCTTCAGCCGGTGCCCCGATACAATCTTTGGCGAAGGCGACGGGCACACCCAGATGTTCGGGCAGCGCTGCCGCGATGGCTTTCAGGGAATTTTCTTCATCCGGCCCGTTCTTGGGGCGGCCGAAATGCGCAAGCAGGATGACGCGCGCGCCTCTCTTGACGAGTTCATGGATGGTGGGCGCGATGCGCTCGATGCGGGTCGCGTCGGTGATGCGCGCGCCGTCCATCGGCAGGTTGAGATCGACGCGCAGCAACACGCGCTTGTGGGTGACGTCAGCCTGGTCGAGGGTGCGGAATTGTGAGGTCATTTGGCCATTCTTGCGATTGCGAAGACGATCCCCGAACCGATAGCCCATGTCGAAAAGACGATTCCGAGCAAGGTCCATGTGGTCGGTGAGTTTGATACCTTGCCCTTGATCTCGGCGACATCCGCCTTCAAAGAGGCATAGTCCGTCGCCTTGGGCAGCTGCGCCAAGGTGGATTCAATTCGGGCGAATCCGACTTCTAGACGCTGTAGAATCTCTTTGACGTTTTTCAGATCGACTTCGATCGCATCCACGCGTTTCTCAAGCATCGGATCCTCCGGACCTGAACCACCGCCGTCAGTGGATTTGCCCCCCTCTCCCGGAAACTGAATAATGTTGTCGCTACTCATCGACTGCGTCACCATATTCAGCGGGCGCGGCACCATTCAGGACAGCTTCGGCGAATTGTTCCACGTGACCGCAATGCGTGCAAATCAAGGTGACCAAAGGCTGCGCTACGGCCTCTCTGCCATGCCGATGATGCCCAACGTCTTGGCGCTCAAGGACAGTCCGATAACCTTGATCCGGCTGCTCGACGAGACCAAAGTCCCGTTGGCCGCAACCCGAACACACGATCAGGCTCGCGTGATGCATCAATCTACGAGCAAGCTTTTTAGCTTGCTCGCCAGCACGCACCCGAATGACCAGCGCCATGGCGCGCCCCCTTCGCGACTTCGGCCAACTAGATGAGCTTGCCCATCGCCACGGCCGTGTCGCTCATGCGGTTGGAAAAACCCCACTCGTTATCGTACCAGGACAGGATGCGCACGAAGGTGCCGTCCATGACCTTCGTCTGGTCCATATGGA
>CAIWVR010000044.1 GCA_903916165.1 uncultured Hyphomicrobiales bacterium
ATCATGATGAGCGCCCGGCAACGAAGCGCGCGGCCTCGATCAGCACATCGGTGCGCGATCCCAGCTCCAGCCCCTGCAAGGCACCCACCGCCTCGTCGACCAGCGAATCGCAGCGGTGCCCGGCAACATCGACGCCCAGCATCGACACCAATGTCGCCTTGTTGCGTCCGGCATCCTTGCCCGCGCGCTTGCCCAGCGTCGCCGCGTCGCTCCTGGCGTCGAGCAGGTCGTCGGCGATCTGGAAGGCGGCACCGATCAGCGCGCCGAAACGCGACAGGCGGCGCATCTGCACGGGGCTTGCCAGCCCCAGCAGCGCGCCAGCTTCCACCGCCTGCTGCAGCAGGGCGCCGGTTTTCATGGCCTGCATTTCGAGAATCTCGTCCATCGTCAGTGGCTTGTCGCTGCGCTCGGCCTCGAGGTCGAGTGCCTGGCCGCCCGCCATGCCGCCCAGCCCCGAAGCCAGCGCCAGATGACGCACGAGCTGGCAGCGCAGCGCCGGATCGTCATGGGTGGCCGGGTCGGAGAGAATATCGAACGCATAAGTGAGCAGGCTGTCGCCGGCGAGGATCGCGGTCGCCTCGTCATAGGCCTTGTGGACCGTGGGACGTCCGCGCCGCAGATCGTCGTCGTCCATCGCAGGCAGGTCATCGTGCACCAGCGAATAGCAATGGACCATCTCCAGCGCGCAGGCGGCGCGCATGGCGGCTTCGGGGGCGACGTCGAACAGGGCCGCGGTCTCAAGCGTCAGGAACGGCCGCAGGCGCTTGCCGCCACCCAGCGCCGCATGGCGCATGGCTGCCAGCAGGCGGGCGGGTCGGCGCGTCTCGCCGGGCCGCGCCTGCGGCGACAGCAGACCCTCCAGCGCCTGCTCGACCTGTGCCGCGACATCGTTCAGTTTCAGCTCGAAAGAAATGCTCACTCGCGCCCCCGGACTTTTCCGCGTCCAAAAACCGCGTGGCGCGCACTTTGGCAAGAGGCATCCCTCCGGGGACGCCAGCGCGCGCAATGGCTTGCCTTTGCTCCGGTCGCCGCGGACGGGCTAGACTGGCCCCGCCCCGGGAGCCCTCCTTGATCCGCGCAGCCCAACTTGTCCGTCGTTTCCTGACCTTGCTGGCCGCCCTGTTTCTGGGCTGGCTCGCGCTCGTCGCCCTGTTGATGGCCCTCTATACAATCGTCCCGCCGGTTTCGACGCTGATGCTGGGCCGATGGGCGATGTTTCAGGACGTCGAGCGCCGCTTCATTCCGCTGGCCTCGATGTCCCCGCAACTGCCACGTGCCATTGTCATGAGCGAGGACGCCCGCTTCTGCCGCCATGGCGGGGTTGATTGGGACGCACTCGGCCAGGTCCTCACCGCGTCCGACGAGGACGGCCCGTCGCGCGGTGCCTCGACGCTCACCATGCAGCTGGTGAAAAACCTGTTCCTGTGGCCGGGCCGCTCCTACATCCGCAAGGCGCTGGAGATCCCGCTCGCGATCGTGCTCGACCTCGTCTGGAGCAAGAAGCGGATCATGGAGGCCTATCTCAATGTCGCTGAATGGGGCGACGGCGTTTTCGGCGCCGAGGCTGCGGCGCGCCGCGCCTTCGGCAAGGGTGCTGCCGCGCTCAATGCCCGCGAGGCCGCGCTGCTGGCCACCGCCCTGCCCAATCCGCATCTACGGCAGGCGGCCAGACCTGGTCGCCACCATTCCAGCCTGGCGGGAATCGTCGCGCGACGTGCCGCATCGGGCGTGGCCTGGACGGATTGTCTGCGATAAGTGATGCCAGACCCTAGCCAGCGCTGTTCAACGGGTGTATGGAACGCGCCTTGAATTCGAGCGGCCGCCCGACGCGTGGCCCCATGGAGACCACGATGGCAGTTCCGAAGCGCAAAACCTCCCCGATGAAGCGCGGCTTCCGCCGCTCGGCCGACGCGCTGGCGCAGCCGACCTATGTCGAGGACAAGGATTCCGGCGAATTGCGCCGTCCGCACCACGTCGACCTGAAGACCGGCATGTACAACGGTCGCCAGATCCTGAAGGTCAAGGCGAAGGATTGATCCTTCGGTCGTTGTTTTGAGATCAGGGCCCGGCGTTTTGCCGGGCCTTTTCTTTTGCGCTCGCCACCGCCGCCCCCACAACGATCATCCCGCACGCCGCCGCCAGTGGCCAGCCCGCCTCCGCAACGCCTGCCACCACGAGCCAGAACGTCGACAGCACGGGGGCCGCATAGGACAGGACGCCGATCAGGCGGATGTCGCCATGCTTGACGCCGTGATCCCAGAGGAAGAAGGCGGCACCAGCGGGGCCTAGCCCCAGCAGCGCCAGCGCGGCCCACTGGCTGGCCTCCTGCGGCCAGACGGTGCGCTCCAGACCCAGATGCAGCAGGCCCGCCAGCGCGGCCGTGGCGAGGCAGAAACCCGCCACTGCGCCGCTCGGCACATCGTTGAAACGGCGCGAGGCGACGGAATAGCCAGCCCAGACGAAGGCCGCCGCAAGGGCCAGCCCATAGCCGGGGGACAGCGCCGTAAAGCCTCCGCCCCTGCCGACAAACAGCACCACCAGCCCCGCAAAGCCGGTCAGCGCGCCCAGCACGTGGCGCGCCCGCAGGCGCTCGCCCGGCAGCAGGGCGGCAAACAGCACGATGAGCAGCGGCCAGAGATAATTCACAAGCCCCGCTTCCGCCGGCGGTGCCGTGCGCAGGGCCGCGAAATAGAGCGCGTGGTAGCAAAAAAGCCCGCCCGTCCCCAAAGCCCAGGCGGCGGGCCGCTGGCGCAGGACGCCTGCCTCACCGCGCCAGAGCAGCACGAGGAGGCCCGCCAGGCCGCCTGTCGCAAAGGTGATGGCTGTCAGCTGGAACGGCGGCATGGCACCGGTGGCTGTCGTCAGCACTGCAAGCACGGACCACAGCAGGATGGCGCCGAGCCCCGACAGGGTCGCGGCGTTGCGGGCGCTCAACCCGCGCAATCTTTGCAGCGGCCGGTGATTTCGACCACCTGGCGCTGCGCGACAAAGCCGGCGTCCTGTGCCAGTCGCGCGAGCCCGGCGTCGATCTCGGGCGAGGTTGCCTCCGTCACCCGGCCGCAGGTGTCGCAGATCAGGAAGGCGACCGGCGCGGAACGCCCATGCGCATGGGCGCAGGCCATGAAGGCGTTGCGTGAGGCAAGCCGATGCACGAGTCCCTTTTCCAGCAGGAAATCGAGCGCACGATAGACCGACACGGGCGCCGGCCGCTTGCCGGTTTCCTGCGCCAGAATGTCGATCATCTCATAGGCACCGACGGGGCGGGCCGCCGCGCACAGCTTGTCGAGGACCAGCTGCCGGGACGGCGTCAGCCTGATGTGCCCATGCGCATGGGCGCATTGCGAATGATCGTGCGCGTGACTGTGATCGTGCATGCTTCCAATATAGAGGCTCGGCAGCCTTGGCGCGACCGCCGTGCGCGACAAAATGCACAGACCCGCGCAAGCTCTCGCCCCTCGCCAATTTTGGTGCGGCGCACTAGGCTGGTGTCATATCAGCGGAGACCCTCCCATGAGCCTGAAGACACGCAATGCCCTCGTGACCGGATCGACCAGCGGCATCGGCCTCGCCATTGCGCGCGCCGTCGCGGCGGAGGGTGCCAATGTGACGATCAACGGGTTCGGGCCGGCCGAGGCCATCGAGACCGCGCGCGCGGAGATCGAGACGGATTTTGGCGTCCGGTGCCGCTATTCCGCCGCCGACATGACCAGGCCCGCCGAGATCGCGGCCATGGTGGCGGAAGCTGAAGCCGCCTTCGGCTCGCTCGACATTCTGGTCAACAATGCCGGCATCCAGCATGTCGCGCCGATCGAGGAGTTCCCGATCGAGAAATGGGACCAGATCATCGCCATCAATCTGTCCTCGGCCTTCCATACCATCCGCGCCGCGACGCCCGGCATGAAGGCGCGCAAATGGGGCCGCATCATCTGCACGGCCTCCGCCCATTCGCTCGTCGCCTCGCCGTTCAAGTCGGCCTATGTCTCGGCCAAGCACGGCATTGCCGGCCTCACCAAGACGGTTGCGCTGGAACTGGCGACCTTCGGGGTCACGGTGAACTGCATTTCGCCGGGTTATGTCTGGACGCCGCTCGTCGAGAAACAGATCCCCGACACGATGAAGGCGCGCAACATGACGAAAGAGCAGGTCATCCGCGACGTGCTGCTCACCGCGCAGCCAACCAGGCAATTCGTGACCAGCGAGCAGGTCGCCGCCTTTGCCGTGTTCCTGTGCTCGGATGCAGCATCGCAAATGACAGGTTCGAACTATTCCATGGACGGCGGCTGGACCGCCGCCTGATGGCTGCGGAGATTGGCGCTGCCTACCGGAAGCGCCAGACCTGCGACACCTTGATCTCGGCATCCTCAAGTGACCGTGTCACGGGCACGCGATATTCGGCGAGCGGCTCCAGCCGGTCCCTGGCGAGATAGGACCGCCCGGGATCGCCGATCAGCACGCTCGCGCCGCGCTGGCGCAGAGTGTCGAGCCAGTCGGTGACGCGCGCCGCCATGTCGCGCTCGTAGGACACATCGCCCGCCAGCACGACCTCCCAGCCGTCATCCGTGCCCACAAGGTCGCCGTGCCGGGGTTCGAGGACGACGCCATTTTCGGTGGCATTCAGCGCCATGGCGTCGATGGCGAAATCGTCAATGTCGCAGGCCTCCACGCGCCGCGCGCCAGCCTTCGCGGCGGCGATGGCGACAAGGCCCGAGCCGGAGGCGAAATCGAGCACGTGACGGCCCGCAACCAGGGCGGGAGTGTCGAGAATATAGCGCGCTAGCGCCTGGCCCCCCGCCCAGGCAAAGGCCCAGAACGGCGGCGGCAGACCGATTTCGCCAAGTTCATCCTCGGTGCGCTGCCAGAGCTCGGTGGCCTCATCAGCCGTCCAGAGCGAGATCTCGGGCGCGTGGGGGACCGGCAGCAAACGGGTGTTGTTGCGGATGAAAGCCTTGCGGTCGGCGATCAAGGTGCCAGCGCCTCGCGCCAGCCGAGCCCCTGGACTGTGGCGCCGCGCGGGCGATATTCGCAACCGACCCAGCCGTCCCAGCCCCGCGCCGCAATTTCGGCCAGCACGGCTGTATAATTCACCTCGCCCTCATCCGGCTCGCGCCGGCGCGGCACCGAGGCGATCTGGAAATGGCCGATCAGCGGCCAGTGGCGGCCGATGCGGCGCAGCAGGTCACCTTCCAGAATTTGCACATGGTAGACGTCGAACAGGATCTTCAGCTCCGGGTGCCCGAGCGCATGGATGAGTTCGGCGGCATGGTCGGAGCCCTTCAGGAAATAATCGGGCCGGTCGTAGGGGTTCAGCGGTTCGATCAGCAGCGTGACGCTGGCGCGCTCGGCCTTTTCACAGGCGTCGCTCATATTGGCGAGAAAGGTCGCGCGCGCCGCATCGGGTGCGGCACCCTCGAGCACGCCCGACAGACAGTGCAGGGTCTTCGCGCCCAGCTCATGCGCATAGTCGAGCCCGCGTGCGAGGCTGTCGCGGAAATCGGGCTCGCGACCCGGGAGCGCCGCAAAGCCGAACTCGCCTGCCGCGCCCGGCGGCGCGTTGATGCCCGTCATCGGCACACCGACATCCCTCAGGCGCTGGCGAATCTCGCGCGCCGGAATGTCATAGGGAAACTGGCATTCGACGGCTTCAAAGCCGGCCCGCGCTGCGGCGTCGATCCGCTCGAGGAACGGCGCTTCGCAGAAGAGCATCGATATGTTGGCGCAGAAGCGCAGGTGACGATCCATGATAGCCAAGTCTAGCAAAGCCGGGCGCATTCGGCCAATGCGCAGGGCGGCGCGCGCCGGGCCGATCATAACCCTTAACGGCGGTCGGCTGGCCAGCTGCGCTGGACGGCAGCTGCAGCCACCACCAGCGCCAGGGCGACAACCGCGAAGACGCCGCCCACACCGGTAAAGGCCGCCAGCAGACTCGCCGAAAACGGCAGCACGACCTGCCCAACGCGATTGCCGGTCAGGCGGAGCGACAGCGCCGTCGCGCGGACATTTGCGGGAGCCAGCGCGACCATTCCAGAAAAGGCCAGCGTCGAGGAAGCACCCAGCCCGTAGCCGATAAAGGCCGACGCGACATAAAGCATCCAGAGCGGCACCGGAAACGCCAGGATGACAAGGCCGACGGCCGCCAACAGCATGGAACAGATGGTCAGCGGAATGCGCCCGAAGAGACGGAACAAGCCGACATAGGCAAAGCGCGAGGCCATGGAGGCGATGGCGCGCACCGTCAGGAGCCAGCCAATCTGGCTCGCCTCGATGTGCCGTTCGACGCCCAGAAGCGGCATGTAGACGACCATGAGGTCGAACACGGTCACCGTCATGACGCTCGCGAAGACAATCGCCGGCAGTCCTTGCAGTCGAAAGATGGCGAGCACGCTGAGTCGCTCTTCACGCGCCTCGCGCGGCGGCTTGGGCGGCGCGCGGCGCAGGGCGAAACTGGTCGCGAAACTTGTCAGCGCCACGAATACGCCGAGCAGGAAGAGAAGGTTGGTCGGTGCCACGCGCGCGTCGCCAGCGGCAAGGCCCATCACGAAAGGTCCGAGACCCTGCCCGACGGCGAGGCCCATCATGTAATAGCTGAACGCCGCCTCGCGGCTCTTCGGCCCCGCGGAGCGCACCGAGATGACCTGATGCGCTGCCATGCAGAGCAGGTGACCAACGCCGAGGACGACATTGGCAAGCAGCAACTGGGTGCGACCGTCGGGCGCAATCCACAGGATCAGGCTGCCGACAAGAACCAGCGCCGCGCCCGCCTGCGCCGCGCGGCTGTCGTGGCCGCGATCCATCATCTTGCCGATGGGAATGGCGAAGACGACCGGCAGCATGGCGAAACTCGCCGCAATAATGCCGATCCACACCACCGAAATGTCCAGCTCCAGCGCGCGATAGGACGTGCCGACACGCACCAGCGGGATGATCATCTGCACGAAGACGGAGTGCAGGAAGAGCGGAACAAGAAGCCCGACGTCGATATCGTGGTCGCGCTTATGTCCAAACAAGATTCAGCCCTCTGTTGTTGTTTCGCCCTTGTGTCCAGAGCAGCCGCACATGGGTTCAAGCGATGACGGGGGAAGCCGAGCGTGCGAAGCCGTTATTGCGACGCGCTGGCACCCTTGCGCAGATCGGCGATGAGATCAGGCGGCGCGGCGTAAAGCTTTGCAAGAAGCGCCTGAACGTCATCGCCCGTTTGTGGCATGACGTCCAGACTGGACTTCTCCGCCTCCGCGCGCAATTCGGAATCATTCAGGACATCCAGAAAAGCCTTGCGCAGGAGTGCGACGCGATCGCCCGGCGCGCCCGGCGGCAGGAAGAAGGGACGGCTGATCGATCCCTGCTGCAGGAAGATTTCCATCGCCTGCTTCTGCCGGTCGGTCTTTGCAAAAGTCATGACGAGCGGAACCCCGGCGGCACTCAAGACCGGCAGGCTTTTTGTGTCCTGCTGCACGAGCACCTTCACCAGCGAATCGGGCTTCATGACGTCGGGATATTGCTGCTTCGCGCTCGACCAGAGCAGCCCGCAGATTCCCTGCACCTCGTTGCGCTGGATCGCGAGGCTGACCTCGTTCGAACCCTTGTAACCGGCGATGAGCTTCAGCTTCACACCGAGAATATGCTTTTCCATGACGGGGTAATCAACGAGCGCGCTGCCAGGCCCCGTGCCCCCCACGACCAGTTCCTTGTCGAACAGCTCGGCATAGGATTGCACGGGCGCATCCTTGCGCGTGATGCACACCGACGTGTCCGCATTTGCATTGCCAAGGAAGTTGAATGTGCGCGGATCGTAGGACGTGAGATCGGCACCGGTCATCAACGGATCAAACAGCGCCGTCGACAGCACGACCGCCATGGCGGTGCCATCCTTGGGCGCCAGTGAATACATGTGGCGCGCGGCGGCAAGACTGCCCGCGCCGGGCATGTTCTGCACGACAATCGAGGGCGCGCCGGGGATGTGCTTGGCGAAATGGCGCCCGAGCAGGCGCGCATACAGATCGACGCCGCCCCCCGAAGCCGAGCCGGCGACAATGGTGACCGTCTTGCCCTTGTAGAAAGGGGCAGCGTCCTGCGCGAAGGGCTGTGTGGTGGTGGCGGCGATGGCGATGGCCGCGATGAGCGCAGTGGGAATCAGACGCATGGTACCTCCCTGGACTTCGACCCTTTGCGGGCTTCTCGCATCATTTTGCAGCAATGGCGCGGGAGGTCAAAGAGAACTGTGTCTGGGCAGGCATATCTGGCGAGCTGCGCGCGCCATCTTGGGTGCTGAACATGTCCGACCACGCGCCGTCGAGGCGATCAGCCCTGCCGCCCTCAAGACGAATATCCCGGCCAGCCATTTGCCTCCACGCAAGTTCTCCCCCGATTCGCAGGGAGGCAACAGCGACATTCCGCCGGGGGGACCTGCCGCCCCGGCGGAACCCTGAGACAACCGCTTATTTGCCGGCGATGATCGCCTTGGTTTCGTTCACCAGTTCGGGCGGCGTCGCGAAGGACTTGCGCAGGAGCACTTCGACCTCCTCGGCGCTGGTGGGGTTCACGTCCTCATTCAGCGTCTTGCGATCGGCAAGGAAGCCCGGATCCGTCATGGTCTTTTCAAAGGCCGTCCGCAACGCTTTCGCGCGGTCAGCGGGAAGGCCCGGGGGTGCGAAGAAGGGACGCCCCAGCACCTGCGAGCCGACCACAAGGCCAAGAATCTGGCGCTGACGGTCTGTTGTCGCAAACTCCATAATGGCCGGCGTGTCAGGCAGTTTCGGCGAGCGCTCGAGCGTGAGCGTGAGGAGGAACTTTACCTTTTGACTGGCGATCCACTCTGGCTTGGCCGTCGTCAGGCTCGAATAGGACCAGCCGCAGCGCCCGTCGACTTCGCCACGCTCGACCGCGAGCATGGCTTCGGCACCGGCGGGATAGCCATTGACCAGACGCGCCTTGGTGTTGAACAGGGCATTCATCACTTTCGTGAACATGTCCTCGTCGGAGCCGGGGCCAAGTCCCGCCAGCGTGAAGGGAATGGCCTGTGCCTCCGCCATCGTGCGGACATTGGGATTGTTCATGATGCCGCAGACCGTGAGATCGGTTGCGCCATTGCCGACCCAGGTCAGCTTCAGGGGATCGAAGGCGGAACTGGGCGTACCCGCCAGCAATTCCATCACCGGGGCACGGGCCAGCGCAAAGACGGTCCCGTCCTTGGGGGCGATATTGGCAATGTAATTGGTCGCCGTCAGGCTGCCGGCGCCGGGCATGTTCTGCACGACAAGGCCTGATGCTCCTGGAAGGTGGTTGCGCGCGAATTTTGCAAAGCCCCGCGCATAAATATCAAAGCCTCCGCCAGCGGAATAGCCGACCACCAGGGTGACGGTCTTGCCCTTGAAGACCTCGTCGGGTCCCTCAGCGCGCAAGGGCGATGAAGCCACGACCGGAATGAGCGTGCACAGCACGGCCATCAGTTTGTTACGCCATGCAACCTTCGACATTCCGTCGCTCCCATCTTGGCGGGACATATAAAACCTCGCATGGAGGCGTCCTACTTGCGGAAATCGTCCCAGAAAAAGGACAGCGCGACAAGTGCAGATTCCTGGTCTCGCCTGCGCAAAACTTGGCCCGTTCGCTCCCAGCGGGGGGCATAAAATTTTTTAAAGTGCTGTTGAATCAATAAAAAATATTTCGGTTCCGTGATAATTAGAGCTTTTCTGTCTCGCATATTGGGATTGGTCATGTCTAATCTTTTGGCACCTTTACGTGTGCCTTTTTCGATTTCACCCCCCATATGCGTTTATGCGCAGCACTGAAGGAAAGCCCTGCCCGATGATGTTTCGTTTCGACAATTCCTATGCCCGCCTTGGCGAGACATTCTTCACGCGCGTCCTGCCCACACCCGTGTCCGCGCCGCGTCTGCTGAAGCTCAATCTTGGGCTCGCGCAAGAGCTGGGCCTCGATTCGAATGCCCTGGCTTCGCCGGAAGGTGTCGAGGTGCTTGCGGGAAATCGGGTGGCTGTGCACGCCGAGCCCCTGGCGCAGGCCTATTCCGGCCATCAGTTTGGACATTTCAATCCGGACATGGGCGACGGCCGCGCCATCCTCCTTGGAGAAATCGTCACGCCCTCGGGCGCGCGCCGCGACATCCAGCTCAAGGGCTCCGGCCCGACGCCCTATGCGCGTCGCGGTGACGGCCGCGCCGCGCTTGGCCCGGTGCTGCGGGAATATATCGTCGCCGAGGCCATGCAGGCGCTGGGCGTGCCCACCACACGGTCGCTGGCCGTGGTGGCGACCGGCGACACGGTCTATCGCGAGGCCGCCCTGCCGGGCGGCGTGCTGACGCGGGTCGCGGCGAGTCACATCCGCGTCGGCACTTTCCAGTATTTTGCCTCGCGCGGCGATCTGGCGGGCCTGCGCGCGCTGGCCGATCACGTCATCGCGCGTCACGAACCCGATCTTGCCGGCGCGGCCGATCCTTACGCCAGCCTGCTGGAGCGCGTGATCGCTCGGCAGGCGAGGCTCATCGCACACTGGCTGTGCATCGGGTTCATTCATGGCGTGATGAACACCGACAATATGACCGTCTCGGGCGAGACCATCGACTACGGCCCCTGCGCTTTCATGGAAGCCTATGATCCCGGCGCGGTGTTCAGCTCCATCGACCGGCAGGGCCGCTATGCCTATGCCAACCAGCCCTCGATCGCGCAATGGAACCTGGCGCGACTGGCGGAATGCCTCGTGCCGGTGTTTGTCGACAAGGCCGAAGCCGTCGAGCGCGCCAATGCGGCGCTGGGCACGTTCAAGACGCATT
Organism: uncultured Hyphomicrobiales bacterium; assembly: GCA_903916165.1. GTDB lineage: Bacteria > Pseudomonadota > Alphaproteobacteria > Rhizobiales > Beijerinckiaceae > Terripilifer. The sequence continues at coordinate 10,784 of CAIWVR010000044.1, forward strand.
TCCAGGCGGCCTATCTCGGCGGCCTGCGGGCCAAGCTCGGCCTGCGCGAGGCGCGCGACGACGATGGCGCGCTGGCACTCGACCTGTTCGAGCGCATGGCCGCCAATAGGGTCGATTTCACGCTGCTGTTCCGGACGCTGGGCGAGGCCTCCCTGTCGCCCGCCGCCGATCCCCACGTGGCAGCCCTGTTTGATGATCCCGCAGCCTTCGCCGGCTTTGCCGAAAAATGGCGCGCGCGACTGGCCAGTGAGGGCGGGACGGCGCAGGCCCGTGCTGACGCCATGGCGCAGGTGAACCCGGCCTTCATTCCGCGCAATCACCGCGTCGAGGCGGCGATCGAGGCCGCGGTCCAGCGCGACGACCTCTCGGTTTTCGAGGAGCTTGTCGCGGTGACCGCGCGGCCCTTCGACGAGCAGCCCGAACACGCCGCCTACCGGCTGCCGGCGCGGCCCGAGGAGCGCGTGACGCAGACATTCTGCGGGACGTGAGGGGGCAACCCATCGGTTCGTCAGTGCGAGGAGCAAAGCGACGCGGCAATCCATCTTTGCGTGTGACGTGTCGTCCGTAACAACAGCGCCGCA
>CAIWVR010000045.1 GCA_903916165.1 uncultured Hyphomicrobiales bacterium
CAGCTCCGACACGGTGGATGCGCCAGACCGGGCAATGACCAGATGCGCCCCCGCAATGCGGGCGGGCAGATCCTTGAAGAAGGACGCCACGTCGGCGGGAAGGTTCAGGGCCGAATAGGCCGCGCGCACGCGCGCTTCATCCTCGCCGCGCGCCTGCTGCACGATCACGAGCCGCTCCTGCACATCACGCGGCAGCAGGGCGATGGCGGCGGGCACCACATCCGACATCACGCGCGCACCCTGCGAGCCGCCGGTGACAAGGATGCGCAGGCGCTCATCGGTGAAGGGTGGATAGGGCACCTGCGCGGCGGCGAGCACAGCGGGCCGGACCGGATTGCCGGTGAATTTGGCTTTCGCCACCAACGACGAACCGGCACCCGAAAGGGTCGGAAAACCCGTGGCGATGGCGCTGACGCCCGATGCCAGAAAACGGTTGGCGCGGCCGATCACGGCATTCTGCTCATGCAGGACACTCGGAATCCCCAGAAGCCGGGCAGCCAGTAGCGGCGGCACAGTCGGATAGCCGCCAAAGCCGATGACGCAGGAGGGCTTGACGCGCCGCAAAAGCGCGACGGCCTGCACCGTTCCCTGTGCCAGCGTCAGCGCGGATTTCACCTTGCCGACAAGCGATCCGGCGGTCGGCGTTGCCGCCGCGACCGTATGCACGGCGTCCGCCGGAAAGGTGCCGCCATACATCAGCGCGCGATGATCGGTCACCAGTTCGACGCGATATCCACGCATGCGCAGGACCGTGGCGAGCGCTTCGGCCGGGAACAAATGCCCGCCGGTGCCGCCGGCGGCGAGAAGCACGGGGCCTTTCACGATGCGCTGACCGGGCTGGCGATTTCCGCGCGCGGGCGACGCCGCGTGACCGCAATCAGGAAGCCCATGCCAATGCCCAGCGAAATCATCGACGAACCGCCGTAAGAGATGAACGGCAGCGTCATGCCCTTGGCTGGCATAAGATGCAGGTTCACCGCCATATTGATGGCGCTCTGCGCGCCAAACAAAGCCACAAGTCCAGCGGCCGCGAAGCGGCAGAACGGATCTTCATTCTTCGAGGCGACGTAAAGTCCGCGCAACACGACAATGGCGAAGATCAGCACGATAAACATGCAAAACAGCACGCCGAACTCCTCGCCCGTCACGGCGAAGATGAAGTCGGTGTGACTGTCAGGCAAGATGCGCTTCATCGTGCCCTCGCCCGGCCCCTTGCCGAACCAGCCGCCGGAAATGAAGGATTCCATTGCCGTGTCGACCTGGAACGTGTCGCTGGCGTTGACGCCACCAACGGTCGGATCGAGGAACTTGTCGATGCGCAAGCGCACATGGGAAATATATTTATAGGCGAAGACGACAGCTGTGGCGCCAATGCCGCCGATACCCGCGACCCAGAGATAGTGCAGGCCCGCCATGAAGAAGAGCGCGGCCCAGACCACCGACAGCAGGATCGTCTGGCCGATATCCGGCTGCATCACCAGCGGCACGATGGTGAGCGGCAACAGGGCGATCGCAATCATCGTGCCCGGCACGTCACGCCGGCGCGCGCCCTCTGAAAAGGCCCAGGCGGCCAGGATGACGAAAGCGGGCTTGACGAATTCCGACGGCTGGATGCCGAAAATCCAGCGCTTCGCACCCTTCACCTCGACCCCATACACCAGCGCCGCGACGACCAGCCCCATGCCCACGACATAGACCAGAAGCGCCGCGCGCCGGACATAACGCGGCGGCATGAAGGAAAACAGGATCAGAACGACCGCGCAGACCGCGAGGAAAAAAACCTGCCGGTTCACAAAATGAAACGAGGAAAGCCCGAGCCGCTCGGCGACCGCTGGCGAACCCGCCATGGTCAACACGATGCCAAGCACCATCAATGCGCCCAGCCCCGTGAGCAGCCAGCGGTCAACCGTCCACCACCAGTCAGCAAAAGGGCTGCGTTCAGCGCGTGAGACCATGGCGAAAACCCCTTAGCGCAGTTTCAAGGTCGAAAGGCCGACCAGGGCGAGCACGAAGGCAATGATCCAGAAGCGGACCACGATCTGCGACTCCGTCCAGCCGAGCTGCTCGAAATGATGATGAATCGGCGCCATGCGGAACACCCGCTTGCCGGTCAGCTTGAAGGAGACGACCTGCACGATCACAGACAGCGCCTCGACCACGAACAGGCCACCGACAATCACCAGGACGATTTCGTGCTTCACCGCGACCGCAATCACGCCGATGAGCCCGCCGATGGCGAGCGATCCCGTGTCGCCCATGAAGATCTGGGCGGGGGGGGCATTGAACCAGAGGAAACCAAGGCCCGCACCGATGAAGGCACCACAGACAACGGCCAGCTCACCTGCGCCCGGCACGAAATTAATGCCCAGATAGGTGGAGAAAATCGCATTGCCCGCCACCCAGGCGATGATGCCAAAGGTGCCTGTGGCGATCATGGAGGGGACGATGGCAAGACCGTCCAGACCATCGGTCAGGTTGACCGCATTGCCCGAGGCGACAATGACGAAGGGCGCGAAGATGAGGAAGGCCCAGCCGAGATCGAGCACATAGCCGTTGATCAGCGGCACCGCGAGGCCGGTGGTCGCGGGCGTGCCAAAGCGCATCATGATCGCGCAGCCGATGACAGCGATCACCGCCTCGCAGGCGAGCCGCGCCCGTCCCGAAAAGCCGTTGTGGCTCTGCTTCGTGACTTTCAGGTAATCGTCATAGAAGCCGATGGCCCCAAAGCCCGCGGTGACCAACAGCAAAACCCAGACGAAATGGTTGCGCAGGTTCGCCCACAGCAGCATGGACACAATGAGCCCGGACAGGATCATCAGGCCGCCCATCGTTGGCGTACCCTTTTTGGTCAGCAGGTGGGATTGCGGGCCGTCCGCGCGGATCGGCTGGCCCTTGCCCTGCTTCAAGCGCAAAGCCGAGATGATACGCGGGCCGAAGAAGAAGACGAAGAACAGCGCTGTCGCGGCTGCGCCACCGGTCCGCACGGTGATGTAGCGAAAGACGTTGAGCGGCGAAAAAAAAGGCGCGAGATCCGCAAGCCAGAAAAGCATGGACTATCCTTCGATGTCTTTTGCGGGCGCCGCCGCATAACGCTGTTTCAGGGCACTCACCACCGCACCCATGCGGGCACCGTTCGAACCTTTGATCATAATGACATCGCCGGGCGCAACCTGACCTTTCAAAAGGTCGAGCATTTCGAGGGCCGAGGC
>CAIWVR010000046.1 GCA_903916165.1 uncultured Hyphomicrobiales bacterium
CGGCGGTGGCCGAAGGCCTGCGGGTGAATGGCGTCTCCTTCGCGATCGAGGGCGACGACCTGATCGTGCAGGGCGCGGCAGAGGTCGCGGGCGGCGGCACGGTCGAGACGCATCTCGATCATCGCATCGCCATGAGCTTCCTCATCATGGGCATGGCGTCGCAAAAGCCCGTCACCATCGACGATGCGGCGATGATCGCCACCAGTTTCCCGACCTTCCGCCCGGCGCTTGAGCGCCTCGGCGCGACCTTCTCGTGATGCTGATCGCCATCGACGGGCCGGCCGCGTCTGGCAAGGGCACGCTCGCGCGCCGTCTGGCGCGGCATTTCGGCGTGCCCCATCTCGACACCGGCCTGCTCTATCGCGCGACCGCCGCCGGGCTGATCGACAAGGGCTACCGGCTCGATGACGTCGAGCGCGCCGTCGGCATGGCGCGCGGGCTGGCGCTGGTCGATTTCAACGAGGACCACCTGCGCGGCCGCGAGATGGGCGAGGCGGCCTCCGTCGTCGCCGCCATTCCAGAGGTGCGCGAAGCCCTGATCGAGGCGCAGCGCCGCTTCGCCAGCCGCCCCGAGGGCGCCGTGCTCGACGGCCGCGACATCGGAACCGTGATCTGCCCGGACGCGCCGGTGAAGATTTTTGTCACGGCCTCGCCGGAAACCCGCGCCCAGCGCCGCGCGCTGGAGCTGGCTGGACGCGGCGAGAAGGTCGACTACGCCGCCGTGCTGGAGGACATCCGCAAGCGCGACGCCCGCGACTCCGGCCGCGCCGCCGCGCCGCTCAAGGCGGCGGACGACGCCGTGATGCTGGATACGACGCTGCTTGGCATCGACGAGGCGTTTGTGGCGGCGCTCAGGGTCGTAGCCGCCCACATAGCACAGTCTAAGTAATCAGCTTCCTTTGCCACGCGCCTGTCATCTATCTGTCACAAGATTTTAATACCCATTTTGAATTATTTTTTTCAAAATGGGTATTCATGGTCAATTTGCTGTTCGGCGTCATTTTAGACGTATACGAAAATCAAGAGGGTTCACGCTATGTCAGCGAGTCACGAGACTTCGTGGAGCTTCGTCAAAGCGCGAAGATCGAGTTGTCGCGAGCGCTTCCTCTAGCGCTTCAGATTTTAGAGCAGAGATCAGGTAGTGGGCGACTTCAAATTCAATTTGTTGACATGGGCACTTATGATGTTCGATGTTTGAAAAATCGCCCTTCATTCTACCGAGCACTTGCGCAGATTGCCCCGTACCTTCGAGCTTTTAAGGGCGGCGCAACGGTCACGATCTGTGGAAAGTTCAAGAAGCACAATGTGCTTGCCGAAGCGGCCATACTTCAAGAAATGTTTGACGACCTGCAAATAAGCTTTTCCAGCCTCTTCTTTGATCCCTGCTTCGCTGAAACCGCTCGCGGTCTGCTAGATCGGGAGATAGGCGTTCAAGTGATGTTCGATTTCAAAACGCAGGATCGGAAGCTTTTTGTCAAGCAGAACGAAGTTCTGCTTGACTCGGAGATGATCTTTCATCGCTGCAATGACCTTCACCGCGATGGCCTACCGGTTCAGTTCCATTGTGTATCGATAGATAGGCAAGGAACGTTACGCCTCGACGATAGGCTACTCACAAGAATAAATCATTTCGCTGCGACGAGTGGCTGCTCAGTAGCTTACTCGGGCGGGATTGA
>CAIWVR010000047.1 GCA_903916165.1 uncultured Hyphomicrobiales bacterium
ATCATGCACCAGTTCCTCGGTGGTCAGCCAGCCCATGCCCTGCACGAAACCGCCCTCGATCTGGCCGATGTCGAGCGCCGGATTGAGCGATTTGCCGACGTCGTGGAGGATGTCGACGCGCAGCAGCTTGGTCTCGCCGGTCAGCGTGTCGATGGCGACTTCGGAGCAGGACGCGCCATAGGCGAAATAGAGGAAGGGCCGGCCGGTCTTCTTGTGGCGATCCCAGTCGAGATGCGGGGTCTTGTAGAAGCCCGCTTCCGACAATTGCACGCGCTCGATGCGGCAGCGCCGGGCGAGATCCTTGAAGGAGACGGAGTCATTGCCACCAAACACGCGACCCTCGCGGAAGGTCACGTCGCCCGGCGACATGTCCCACATGGCACCTGCGACCTCCGCCATGCGGCCCTTGATGGCGCAAGCCGCAATCCGCGCCGCCATGCCGTTGAGGTCGGAGCCGGAGCTCGCCGCCGTGGGCGAGGTGTTGGGGACTTTCGCCGTATTGGTGGCGGTGATGCGCACGACGTCGAGCGGTACGCCGAATTCCTCGGCCACGACCTGCGCGACCTTGGTGAACAGCCCCTGCCCCATTTCCGTGCCGCCATGATTCAGGTGGATCGAGCCATCCTGATAGACATGGACGAGCGCCCCCGCCTGGTTGAGCGAGACCAGCGTGAAGGAAATGCCAAACATCACCGGCGTCAGCGACAGGCCACGGCGGAGGATCGGATCATTCGCATTATGCGCCGCAATGGCGGCGCGGCGCGCGCGGTAGTCGGACGTCCGCTCCAGCGTGTCGAGCAGCGCGGGCAGCGTGTCGGTCTCGGTGACCTGCATGCCATAGGGCGTGAGGTCGGCGCCGGGACGCGGCAAATTGGCCTTGCGCACGTCGAGCGGATCGCGCCCGGTCTCATGCGCGATGGCGTCCATCACGCGCTCGATGGCCAGCATGCCCTGCGGGCCGCCAAAACCCCGGAAGGCGGTGTTGGAGGCAATGTCGGTGCGCAGCCGCCGCGTGCGGATCGCGACGGTCGGCGCATAATAGGCGTTGGCGGCATGAAACATGGCGCGGTCGACGACGCCCGGCGACAGGTCCGCCGAGCAGCCGCAATTGGCGTCGAGCTGCACGTCATAGGCGCTAAGCTGCCCCTCGGCATCGAAGCCCACGGACCAGTCGGCGCGGAAATCATGTCGCTTGCCGGTCATGACGAAATCATCGTCGCGGTCGAGGCGGAACTTGCAGGGTCGCCCGGTGACATGGGCGCCCAAAGCCGCCACCGCCGCCACCTGCGCCGCCTGACTCTCCTTGCCGCCAAAGCCGCCGCCCATGCGGCGCGTCTCCGCGACCACGAAGGAATCCGGGCAGCCAAGCACGCGCGCGACAATGTGCTGGACCTCGGTCGGGTCCTGCGTCGACGTGTGGACGAGCATATCGCCCGCCTCGCCCGGCACGGCAAAGGCCGCCTGCCCCTCCAGATAAAAATGCTCCTGCCCGCCGATCATCAGCCGGCCCCTGAGCGAGTTCGGTGCCAAGGCCAGTGCTGCTGCGGCGTCGCCACGGCCGAAATCATAATCGGGCAGCACGATCTCGCCGCGCGCGGCACCCTGCGCGATAGTGATCGCGGGCGTCTGTTCATCCGTCACGAATTTTGCGAGCGGAACCGCGCGGCGCGCCTCGTCGCGGCTGCGGGCGACGACGGCGAAGACGAGCTGGCCACGGAACATCACATCCATGCTGGCCATCACCGGTTCGTCGTCGAACACGGGCGCGACGTCGTTCTTGCCGGGGATGTCAGCGGCGGTGAGCACCGCAACCACGCCCGGTGCCGCGCGCACCGCGTCGAGATCGAGGGAGAGGATCTTGCCGCGCGCGATCGGCGACAGGCCGGGCGCGATATGCAGCGTGCCCGCCGGCTCACGGATGTCGTCGATATAGGTCGCCGCGCCCCGCACATGAAGGCGTGCCGAATCATGCGCGACGGGGCGGCGCACGACGGCGAGGTTTTCGTCCGCAACGTCAGGCAGCAGCGGCTTCGCCAGCGTCTTTGACAAAGTCACGTCAGACATGGGCGCTCTCCCGCGGCGGCGCCACGCGTGTCGTGGACAGGTCGGCACCCTGCATTTCGATCAGCGCCTTTTTCAGCAGGTTGCGGGCGACGAGGCTACGATATTGCGCGCTGGCGCGCTGGTCGGTCAGCGGCTGGAAGTCCAGCGCCAGCGCACCCACCGCACCGGCCCATGTCGCCTCGTCCCCGAGCCGCGCGCCGATGATGAAGCCCTCGGCAGTGCGTGCGCGCGCTGGCGTGCCCGCCATGCCGCCATAGGCCATGCGCGCGGCGCCGATGCGTCCCTGCGCGATGTCAAAACGGAAGGCTGCGAGAACGGAGGAAAT
>CAIWVR010000048.1 GCA_903916165.1 uncultured Hyphomicrobiales bacterium
ATTGCGACGGCACTGGGTCTTCTGGCGTCTCTGACAGCCCTGCCTGCGAAGGCGCAGCAACAGGAGATCAAGATCGGCATCGGTTTCGGCGTCGGCTTCCTGCCGATGTTCATTGCCGATGAGATGAAGCTCGTGGAAAAGCACGCCAAGGCGGCGGGCCTTGATGTCACCGCCAGCTATCGCCGCTTCTCGGGTTCGTCAGCCATGCAGGATGCGGTCCTGTCGGGCTCCGTCGACGTTGGCGTCTATGGTGTCGCCGCCATGCTGATCGCCTGGGACAAGGCGCGCAATTCCCCGCAGCAGATCTTCGGCATTGCCGGCGTAAATTCCTCGCCGCTCGTGCTGGTGTCGAACAAGCTTGAGGCGAAATCGGTCGAAGACCTTGGCGCAACCGACAAGATTGCCATGCCGGCACTTGTCTCGCCGCAGATGTATGCGCTGCAGATGATTGCCGAGAAACGCTTTGGAAAAGGCCAGCAGGACAAGTTGAAGCCGCAGGTCGTGGCGCTGCCGCATCCTGAATCGCTGAACGCCATGCTCAGCGGCGGCACGGAAGTGAAAGCCTATTTCTCGACGCCGCCCTTCACGCAGCTTGTGCTCGACAGCGGCAAGGCAAAGGTCGTGACGACGTCGGAAGAAGCCTTTGGTGGACGCTCGACCTTCCTCGCGGCCGGCGCGACGAAGAAATGGCTCGAGGCCAATCCAAAAATGTCCGCCGTGCTGAGTGCGGCGATCACGGAGGCCAGCGACCTCATCCGCAAGGATCCGAAAAAGGCCGCGGACATCTACCTCAAGACGGAGCCGTCCAAGCTGCTCGATGAGGCCAAGGTCGAGGCAATGCTGAAAGCCATGCCCGACGATTTCGGCGTGGAGGTCTATGGCGTGAAGACGCTGGCCGATTTCATGGGCCGCACCGGCGGACTGAAGAACATCCCCGCCAAATGGCAGGATGTCTTCGTGGCCGACGCGCACGCGACCAAGAGCAACTGACAGCGGGCGTCAAGAGGCCGGCCCGCTGCGGGTCGGCCCAGCGGAGGAAGCATGTCGCAGGTGATGGAACGCGCCGCCGTGATCGACACCACGCCCGATGTCCCGCTCGTGCGGGTCGAGGGCGTGACGTTGCAGTACAAGACGCCCGAACATCTGGTGACGGCGACCTATCGCGTCAGCTTCGACATCCACAAGCAGGACCGTCTTGTGCTGCTGGGACCATCAGGCTGCGGCAAATCCACCTTGCTGAAGGCCATTGCCGGCTTCCTGCATCCGGTCGAGGGCCGCATCACGCTCAAGGACAAGGTCATCGACGGCCCCGGTCCCGACCGCATGATGGTCTTCCAGGAATTCGACCAGCTGCTGCCTTGGAAGACGGTCGCCGCCAATGTCGCCTATCCGATGCTCATCAATGGTGTCGGCCGCGACGAGGCAATGGCGCGCGCGCGCGATGCGCTGGCGAAAGTCAATCTCACCAAATTTATTGACGCCTATCCGCATATGCTGTCGGGCGGCATGAAGCAGCGTGTCGCCATCGCGCGCGCCATGGCGATGAAACCCGATGTGCTCTTGATGGATGAACCCTATGCCGCGCTCGACGCGCTGACGCGCCGCAAGATGCAGGAAGAACTCCTGCATTTGTGGAACGACGTCGGCTTCACCCTGGTCTTCGTCACGCATTCCATCGAGGAGGCCGTCGTGGTGGGCTCACGCGTCGTCGTGCTGTCGCCCCATCCGGGGCAGGTGCGCGCCGAATTAAACTGCCACGATCTCGATTTCACGCAGCGCGACAGCGTCGAGTTCGGTCGCCTCACGGCCCGCATCTCGCACATGCTGTTCGATAGCCAGACGATTGCGCATTGAAGATGGGCTGGGGAACAACAAGATGACCGCGACCGCCCGCCTCCATCCGCCCGTGCG
>CAIWVR010000049.1 GCA_903916165.1 uncultured Hyphomicrobiales bacterium
GGGCTCCAATCGTGGACGTCGGGGATACGCGCCAGTCGTCCCAAAGATGGATTGCCGCGGAGCTCACGCTCCTCGCAATGACGAAACAAAAAAGGCCGGGACAAGCCCGGCCTCTCAAACATTCATTTCTGCGTCCAATTACTGCAGCGGCGCTGGCGCGTCCGCGAGGCTGCGGAGGTAGGCGATGATGTCGGCGCGCTTGCCCGCATCCTTCTCGCCGCCGTAGGCCATTTTGGTGCCGTTGGCAAAGCCCTTCGGGGCTTCGATGAAATGGTCGAGATTGGCGTAATCCCATTTTCCGCCCTTGCCCTTGAGCGAGTCGGAATAAGCAAAGCCCTCGTGGCCTGCGATGGGGCGCTGGACGACGCCATAAAGCGCCGGGCCAACCTTATTGGCACCGCCCTTGTCAAAGACGTGGCAGGCCGCGCAGGCCTTGATGAGGCCTTCGCCCTTTTTGGCATCGGCCTTGGCGAGGCGCTCGCCGATCGGGGCTGCGGTTGCGGCGGCTGCGCCGCCGGCGCTGGCCGTCTCGACCGCGGCCGAGGGCAGGGCATAGGCCGACTTCTTCGGCACGCCATGGTGGAAGATGCTGTCGGAGATAATGCCAAGCCCCATGACGAAGAGCAGCGTGCCGAGCACTGCGCCGGCGATTTTGTTGAATTCGAAGGAATCCATGGTCGTGTGGGCTCCGCACTTGCTGGGCTTGGGCTGCGCAGCGCGCAGCCATTCACGCTGCACCCTTATCAAGGCACGGCGCGCGCCTGATTAGCCGCTTTGCGGGTGGCTTGGCAACACGTATAAGCAGTGCCGCCCTGATACCTTTCGTCGCCGGGCCCACATCGGGCGGCGTTTCACCCTATCCCTATGGGACATACACGCCCAAATGTCCGATCCGATTGTCCTCGTTCCGGCCCGTCTGGGCTCCACGCGCCTGCCCGGCAAGCCACTGGCCGATATTCACGGCGAGCCGATGATCGTCCATGTCTGGCGCCGCGCCTGCGAGGCGGGCGTCGGTCCCGTGCTGGTCGCGGCCGATGCCCCCGAGATCGTCGCGGCCATTCGCGCGGTGGGCGGCCATGCCGTTCTGACCCGCGCTGATCATGAATCCGGCTCCGACCGGATCTTCGAGGCGCTGGAGGCTTTTGATCCAGAAGGCCGCCATGACGTCGTCATCAATGTGCAGGGCGACCTGCCGACCATTGAATCCTATGCGATTCAGGCGTCCCTGCTGCCGCTGGCCGACCCGGCGGTCGACATTGCCACGCTGGCGGTCGAGATCACGCGAGAGGACGAGCGGACCGACCCGAATGTCGTGAAGATCGTCGCCAGCCCCATTTCGGCGGGGCGGTTTCGCGCCCTGTACTTCTCGCGCGCCACCGTGCCCCATGGCGAGGGGCCGCATTATCATCACATCGGGCTCTATGCCTATCGCCGCAAGGCCCTCGAGCGTTTCGTGCGGCTTTCCCCCTCGCCGCTGGAGCGGCGCGAGAAACTCGAACAATTGCGGGCGCTGGAAGCCGGGATGCGGATCGATGTCTCCCTGGTCGATGCCGTGCCCCTCGGCGTCGATACGCCGCATGATCTCGAGCGTGCCCGCGCGCTGCTCGCAAGGACAAAGCCATGACCAGAAAGATTGCCTATCAGGGCGAGCCGGGGGCCAATTCCCATATCGCCTGCGCCGACGTCTATCCCGACTGGGAGCCGCTGCCCTGCGCGACCTTCGAGGATGCACTGGGCGCGATTCAGGAGGGCGCTGCGGGGCTCGGCATGATTCCGATCGAGAATTCGATCGCCGGTCGTGTTGCTGACATTCATCACTTTCTGCCCAATTCCGGTCTGCACATCGTCGGCGAATATTTTTTGCCGATCCATTTCCAGCTCATGGCCATCAAGGGCGCGAGCCTGGCGACCGTGACGGATGTCTTCAGCCACATCCACGGCCTCGGCCAATGCCGCAACATCATCCGCAAGCTCGGCCTGACCGCGCATGATGGCGGCGACACGGCGGGCTCGGCGCGGCAGGTGCGCGACTGGAACGACCCGACCCGCGCCGCGCTGGCACCCGCGCTGGCGGCGGGCATCTACGGGCTCGATGTCCTCGCCCATGATGTCGAGGATTTCGCGCATAACACCACCCGTTTCGTGGTGTTGTCGAAGGCACCCGAAAGGGTGGTCCCCAACAGCGGACCAACCGTGACGACCTTCGTGTTTCGCGTCCGCAACGTGCCGGCGGCGCTCTACAAGGCGCTCGGCGGTTTCGCGACCAATGGCGTGAACATGTCGAAGATCGAGAGCTATATGGTCGAGGGCGAGTTTGCCGCGACGCAGTTCCTGGTCGATGTCGATGGCCACCCCGACGATCCGGCGCTGGCCTTGGCCTTCGAGGAACTGGCTTTCTTCACGCGCGAGGTGCGGATTCTCGGCGTCTACGGCGCGCATCCGTTCCGCATCGAATCGCAGCAGGCGGCGGAATAAGCCTCTCCCGGACGAGACCTTTGCGAAACATCAGCTTCGTCATTGCGAGCGGAGCGAAGCAATCCAGTCAGCAACCTTTCAGGTCGCGCGCGAATGTTGATGAAGTCAGAGTGGAAAAGCCTCCTGTGAGGCTTCTGGATTGCTTCGCTGCGCTCGCAATGACGACCCTCAGAGGGTCGTCGGCCGCACGCGTCGTGTCGCCTCTATATCCACTTGCACGCCGCTCGCGTCGGCTTGCACCAGCCAGTCACTGACGCGTTGTCCGCCAAGCACCAAACCGTCTGCCAACTCCGCCAGTGGCGCAAGTACAAAGGCGCGCTCATGCGCCCTCGGGTGCGGGATCGTCAGGTCCGGCTCGTCCACCTTGGCGTCGCCAAAGGCGATCACGTCGATGTCGATGTTGCGTGGCCCCCAGCGCCGGTCACGCACGCGACCGCTGGCTTTCTCAATCCCAAGACAGGCTTCGAGCAACGCGCGTGCCGACAGGTCCGTGTCGATGGCCGCCGCCATGTTGAGAAAATCCGGCTGGTCCGTCACGCCCCAGGGCGGGGTGCGATAGACGCGCGAGAGCGCGACGAGACGCACGGCTGGCGTAGACGAAAGCCCTTGCAGCGCAGTCACGAACTCGCCCGCGACGTCGCCCAGATTGCCGCCGAGCGCAAGGTAAGCGCGTGTCATATATCGCTGCGTGACAGGCGCAGATGGATGCCCACAGCCGACAGGCGCTCGGCGATTGGCGGCTTTGGCTTGCGCACGCGCAGATCGATGCAGGTAACGGTCGGGAATTCCTCGAGCAGGCCCTTGGCCAGCGCGCTGGCGGCGGCTTCCACCAGCTTGTAGCGCGTGTCGACGAACAGACGGCGCAGGGTTTTCACGATGCGGTCGTAATCGAGCGCGTCGCCGAGATCGTCGCTGGCAGCTGCAGCCGAAATGTCGGTCGTCAGTTCGAGGTCGATCAGAAACGCCTGCCCGAACTCGCTCTCATGGCGGTGCCAGCCATGATAGGCGTGGAGTTCGAGCGCCTCGATGAGAACTTGCGCGATCATGCCCTGGCCTGTTGGTGTGATGTGAAGGCGGCGACCATTTTCATGGCGTCGACATGGGGCGCGACATCGTGCGCGCGAAGGATGCGGGCGCCCTGCAGGGCACCCAGCGTGTGGAGCGCCAGCGTGCCGGCGAGCCGGTCGCGCGGGTCGACGCGTCCGGTCACCGCACCGATGATGCGCTTGCGCGAGGCACCCAGCAGCACCGGGCAGCCGAGTGCGGCAAACACGCCGATCTCGCGCACGAGGCGCATGTTCTGGTCGGGCGTCTTGCCGAAGCCGATGCCCGGATCGAGGATCAGCCGGTCGAGCGAGATACGCGCTGATTGCGCAAGATCCATCGAACGCAACAGGAAGCTGCGCACCTCCTCGACAATGTCGAGGCTGGCATCTTCCGTTTCGCGATTGTGCATCAGCACCGCCGCCGCACCATGGTCGGCGACGACGCGCGCCATGTCGGGATCGCGCTGGAACCCCCAGACGTCATTGACGATACAGGCCCCGGCCGCCAGTGCGCGGGCTGCGACCTTGGCCTTCATCGTGTCGATGGAGAGCGGGACGGACAAGTGCGCGGCGAGCGCGCGGATGACGGGCTCGACGCGCGCGATCTCGTCCTCGGCGGTGACAGGCATATAGCCGGGCCGTGTCGATTCCCCGCCGATGTCGAGCATGTCGGCGCCCTCGGCCGCCATTTGCAGGCCATGCGCGAGCGCGCGCGTGGATTCATTGTGGAGCCCGCCATCCGAAAAGGAATCGGGCGTCACATTGAGAATGCCCATCACGAGGGGCCGCGCCGCAAGGCGCAGGGCCCGTCCGCCGGGCAGGGGAACGCAGCTGTTGGTCATCGCGCGCCCATCAACGTCAGGCCGGGGTTTCTGTCAACGCGGGAGAGGGGACGCCCACGACTGACCCTTAAAACCCCGGCTCATTGCCCTCGGCGAAAGCCCTCAGCAGGTGGTGCGCGATGGCGATGGGTGCCGGCGGGATCAGGCCGCCGGGATGGCTGCTCGCGAACATGGCGCGGACCTCGTCGCGGCCGAGCCAGCGGGCATCCTCCAGCTCGTTGGTGTCCACAAGGATCTCGCGCGAGAGCGCCTGTGCAAAGCAGCCGAGCATCAGGGATGCGGGAAACGGCCAGGGCTGCGAGGCATGATAGGCGACCGCGCCGACCCGCACGCCCGATTCCTCCGCCACCTCGCGCCGCACGGCGGCTTCCACCGTCTCGCCCGGCTCGATAAAGCCCGCGAGCGCCGAATACATGCCTGGATTGAAGCGCGGCTGGCGCCCGACGAGGCAAGAGTCCCCATCGATCACCAGCATGATGACGACCGGGTCCGTGCGCGGAAAATGCTGGGCCGAACAGGCCCCGCAAAGGCGCTTCCAGCCTGCAGCAGCAGCTTGCGTTGGCGCGCCGCACTGGGCGCAGAAGCGGTGGCGGGCGTGCCAGTGCAGAATGCTCTTGGCCTGCGCCATCACGCCGAGCAGTGGCGGGGCCAGCAGGCCCTGCACGGCGAGGCTGCGCAGGTCGAGGCTGACGTGGCCGCTGTCGCCCTCACCCGATTCGGGAGCCGCCTCGTCGAGGCGCGTGGCGAAGATCGCGCCCGCCTCGTCCTGCCCGAGCAGCGCGGTCTCGCGTGCCGAGCCAAGGCTCGCCAGTTCGCCGCCGCTGAAAAACGGGTCGAGCGCCGTGCCGCGCTGGCGCAGCAGGGGAATATCGCCCGTGAAGACCAGATGGCGCGTGCCCGGTGCCGCCCGCAGGCCGGCGACGAAAGCAGCGTCATCGCGGCTGTTGGCGAGGCGGTCGAGCGGGTTGGCTCCATAGCCGGTGCGGGCGGAAGCGTCGGGATTGGGCTTTTGCATGGTGCCCCATCCTAAAGCGCGCGCGGTTCATGTGAAAGCCCGGACTGAGCCCCTTGCATCGCACGCGCCGGACTGCCAAATAGGTCGCGGGAGGTTGGCGGTGGACGTTCCACTCGCCAATCGGGTCAGGTCCGGAAGGAAGCAGCCCTAACGAGACCGGGCGGGTCTCTGTCCAGCCTCCTACTTTTTCACCCGGCGCGCGGCCTCTTGCCCGGCCGGGCCTGTCGCGAACGGGCCTTTGCAGCATGACCGACGCGCTTGTGCCGATCTCCTCACGTCCGGGTGGCGGCGAAGCCGCTCTGTTTCCCGACGCCGGGGAAGCCCCTTCGCTCGGGCTCGACCTTGGCCCTGCGCCGGCACCCGCCCAGACCAACGGCGAGTACCGCGTGCTGGCGCGCAAATACCGACCGTCCAGTTTCGATGATTTGATCGGCCAGGAAGCCATGGTGAGAACCCTCACCAATGCCTTCATGCTCGACCGTATCCATCAAGCCTATATTCTCACGGGCGTGCGCGGTGTCGGCAAGACCACGACCGCCCGCATTCTCGCGCGCGCCTTCAATTACGAAATGCCCGCGCGCGACGGCCATCCCGCCATCGACCGCCCGACGGTCGACATGCCGGAGCTTGGCGTGCATTGCCAGGCGATCATCGAGAGCCGTCATGTCGACGTGATCGAGATGGACGCGGCCTCGCACACCGGCATCGACGACATTCGCGAAATCATCGAGAGCGCGCGCTATCGCCCGGTGATGGCGCGCTGCAAGGTCTATATCATCGACGAAGTGCACATGCTGTCGAAGGCGGCCTTCAATGGTCTTTTGAAGACGCTCGAAGAGCCGCCGCCACATGTGCGTTTCCTGTTTGCCACGACCGAGATTGAAAAGGTGCCTGTCACGGTGCGCTCGCGCTGCCAGCGCTTCGATCTGCGCCGCATTGAATCCAGCGTGATGATCGATCATCTGGCCGGGATCTGCGGCAAGGAGCATGTCGGCGTGTCGCGCGAGGCGCTGGCGCTGGTCGCCCGCGCCGCTGAAGGCTCGGTGCGCGATGCCCTGTCGCTGCTCGATCAGGCGATTGCGCACGGGTCGTCGGCGGGTGCCGACGAGATCGCCGCGACAACCATTCGCGACATGCTCGGCGTCGCCGACCGTGCGCGCATCGTCGATCTGTTCGAGAGCGTCATGAAGGGCGATATTGGCGCGGCGATGGAGGCGCTGAAGGAGCAATATGACCAGGGTGCCGATCCCGCGCTGATCCTGTCGGATCTCGCCGAATTCGTGCATTTCGTCACGCGCCTGCGCATCATTCCCGACGCCCGCAACGATGGCGCGGCGACGGAGGAAGAGATCAAGCGCGGCAAGGAATTTGCCGCCGTGCTCGGCCCCGCCGTGCTGACGCGCGCCTGGCAGATTCTGTCCAAGGGCATCCAGGACGTGCGCCATTCGCCGCGTCCGCTCGCCGCCGCCGACATGGTGCTGGTGCGGCTTGGCTATGCCGCCGACCTGCCGACGCCCGAAGATCTCATCAAGCGCCTGCAGGCTGCCCCCGCGCCCGCGCTCGCGCGCACACCGGTGCCGTCGCTGCCGTCGGGCGGAAATGGCGGCGGCGCGAGTGCCAATATGCAGGGCGGATCGGCCCTGCGCATGGCTTCTGCTGCGCCGCTTGCCGCGCCCCGCGCGCAGGCGGTGGCGGCACCCGGCGTGCGCATCGCGACCCTGCAGGATATGATCGCGCTGGCGCAGGCCAACCGCGACATCCAGACCAAGATCGCGCTGGAGCGCGACATCCGCGTGGTGCGCATCGAGCAGGGCTCGTTCGAATTCTCGCTCGCGCCCGGCGCCTCGCCGCAGATCGCGCAGACCCTGATGCGCAAGTTGCAGGACTGGACCGGCGAGCGCTGGATGGTCGTCGTCTCGACGGAGGCCGGCGCGGCGACGGTGAGGGAAGTCGGTGAGGCGAGGGACGCCGAGCGCATGCGCGGCGTGCGCGCCGAACCTTTGGTGCGCAGCGTGCTGGAGCGTTTTCCGGGTGCGGAAATCATTGCTGTGCGCACGATCGACGAGCCCGAGACGGTGCCGGCGTCCTTCCTCCCCGACGGCGCGATCGCCGATGACGTGGTCTATGCCGACACCGAGATCGGCGACGGGTCCGACGACGATATCTGAGGAGCAGACGCATGAAGGACATGATCGGACTGATGAAACAGGCGCAGGCCATGCAGCAGAAGATGCAGGAC
>CAIWVR010000050.1 GCA_903916165.1 uncultured Hyphomicrobiales bacterium
AGCGTCACAGGCAGCCAGGGCTGGTTCCAGGCGAGGATCAACCCGAGGGCGATGACGACGCCCGGCGCGGCATTTGGCAGCGCCGTCAAGGCACCGAGGGCGTCGAAGCCTTGCGCGGCGCGCCGGCGTCCGAGCACGGCTGCGGCGACGCCAAGGCTCGCGGTCACGAGTGCGGCGCATATGGCGAGGCCGAAACTGAGGCCCATGGCCTGCACGGCACCGCCGGTGTTGGAGAACAGGAGCTCGAAATTGCGCAGACTGAAATTCGACGTCGTGAGCCCGCGTGAAAAGCTGCGCGTGAAAGCCGTCGCCAGAATGCCAAACAGCGGAACGCCGACGGTGATGAGCGCGGCGATTGCCAGCGCGGTCACGCCGCCGACGACCGCCAAGGGTCGGGGACTGGCAGCTTGCGATTTCATCTTGCCGCTGATGGTCACATAAGACCGGCCCGCGATCAGCCGCGACTGCCCTGTGAAGGCCGCGAGAGCCAGCAGGACGAGAAGCAGCGAGAGCGCCGAGGCACCGGGCAGGTCGATCGGCCAACTCGCGACCCGCTGGTCGATGGCCGTGGTGAGGACCTCAAAATGGCTTTGCGATGCCAGAACCGCAGGCGTGCCGAATTCCTCGATTGTCGCGGCAAAGACAAGCAGCAGTGCTCCGACGATGGCCGGCAGTGCGAGAGGTGCGGTCACGCGGCGGAAAACCTGAAGGCGCGTGGCGCCCGACATCAGCGCAGCTTCGGTCAGTTCGCCTGAGGTGCTTGCAATCGAGCGCGACACCGCGAAATAGACCGCGGGGAAGAGATGGCATGCCATGATGCAGACAAGGCCCGGGAGCGAGAACAGGAATGGCCCGAGATGAAAGCCCAGTAACTGGTGCAGGTATCCGCGCGGCTGCAGCACCACGATCCAGCCGAGGGTCGAAATATAAGGCGGGATCATGAAAGGTGTCAGGAGCACGATGTCCCACACCCTGGCGTAGGGGATGGGGATTGTCGCGCGGATCACGCCGAGCGCGCCGCCAAAAACCGCGGAGGCCAGAGCCACGCAGGTGCCCAGGAGAAGCGTGTTGAGCAAGAGACCGGCGACGCTTTTGTCCACCAGAGAAGGCAGGAGGGCGCTGAACGGTTCGGCCAGGGAACCGCTGCCCAGATGCGGGAAAAGCGCTTGCAGCAGAATGAAGAGAAGCGGGACCCCGACCAGCACGAGCAACGCGCCGACAGTGACGGCGCGCAGCAGGCTCCAGGGGTCGAAGCATCGTGTCGGCGCGACGGCTTGATGCCGGGCCGCGTCTTGGGTCACTTGCGCGCCATGGCCGCGGCGAATTCGCCGAGGATTTCCTTCCGCTGCGCATAGACCTGTTGCGTGTCGAGTGTCAGCAGGTTGAGATCCTTCACGAGCGGCCGGTTGGCCTTGATGTCGCTGCGCGCGGGCATGAGATACACCTTGGCCACTTCGGCCTGTCCCTCCGGCGACAGAACATAGTCGATGAATTTCTTCGCCTCTTCGATGTGGCGCGACCATTTCAGGATCATCATGGGGCGGGGAGCCGCTACGGTGCCGGAGGCCGGGAAGATGACGTCGATCGTCTCGCCGTCGGCTTTCTGTGCGAGAGAGATATAATCGACCGCGCCGAAGACGGCTGCTTTCGCGCCCTGCAGGACGGGGTTGAGCGCCTGCGCGTTGGCACCGGCGACAATGGCCCCATTGGCGCTGAGCGCCTGGAACAATGTCCAGTTGCCATGTTTGGCGCGCAGGGCGGCAATCAGTTCGAAGGATGCGCCCGACTGGGCCGGATCGGGAGTCGTCACGAGGCCGCGATATTCGGGCTTGGTGAGGTCCGCCCATTCAGACGGTCGCGGCGTTTCGCTCTTTGAATTCCAGACAATGCCAAGCGCGGAGACGGCCTGAGCCACAGCTGTTTCGGTTTTCAGGCTGGCCGGCACCTGCGCAGCATTGGGACTTGTATAGGCGACAAGACGGTCGCGCCTGGCGAAGTCGGTCGCCGTGTCCCACGATGCCGAAATGAGCACGTCGACCATGGGATTGGCCGCCTCGGTCTCGACCCGCGCCATCACCTGCCCGGTCGTGCCCTGAAAGACCCCGACCTCGATGCCGGATTGGGCCTTGAACCCTTTGGCGAGTGCCTCGATGAGATTGGCAGGTCCCGCCGAATAGACCGTGATCCGTGATTGGGCCAGTGCGGAGCCATTCGACAGCGCGAGCGCTGAGAGGCCAAGGAGAGAAAGGATCATGCTGAAGGCGCGCATTCTTGTCCACCCGGAGTGCTGTCGTGTGTGAGTAACCAAACTTCCTGATCCGCCAAAATGACAGTTTGTTGACGGTGTCTTGCCCGGCATTTCAGGCCAGTCGGGTCGAGAGGACCTCATCCGCTCGACTGGTCGCGAGAATGGCCGAGGGCCCGCCGGCACCTGCAGCAAATATGGCCGCTGTGAGACAGCCTGTCGAGACGACTCCCGTGTCCAGGTTCGTGCGATAGAGGCGCAACTCCGGGCGGCCGTTCATTTGCGGCGTGTGACCGTGCACGACGTGTTTACCGAAGTCGACATCGCGGTCAAGAAAGCCGCCGCGCATCGTCAGCCGAATTTCGTCGCTTTGCTGGTTGAAAGGAAGGTCCGGGTCGAGCCCGGCATGGACAAAAATGCGATGCCTGTCGCTGTGCAGGGTGGGCATGGCTTCCACCCATCTCACAACGGCTTCAGGGAGATCGGTCGCGCGGGCGCAGCCAAATTGGCGCAGCACAGAGCCGCCGTCCATCGTCAGCCATTTTTCGAGCGCCAGTGTGTCGCCTCGTGCGGCGCGCGCCATCAGGTCGTCGTGATTGCCCTTCAGTAAGACGACATCGGCATGTTTGTGATCTGTCAGCGCCATCAAGCGTTCAATCACGCCACGGCTGTCAGGCCCCTTGTCAATATAATCGCCCAGAAAGACGAGCTTGTATTTTCGGCCCGCCGAATCCACCTCAATGGCATCGAGCAATCTGTCGAGCTCGGATCGGCATCCGTGGATGTCGCCGACGGTATAGGTGATCCGACTCACTTCAGGCTCCATAAATGGACTGGTCGCTTATAATATCACCTGCCGCAGCTTCAAGAAAACCCGTCTGAGGCGAGATCCTGATGGCTCTCCTGTCCTCGCCCCGAAGACCCTCCAGGATGATGCGGATCTTGTCTTCCGGCCGTTCATGCCGGCGCGTCTGTTACCACGAGGCAGGGCGTGAGGTCGGAAATCAGGTCGATGAAACAATCAACAAAATTTTAAACTCCTGTACGGCCATATCAAGATAAGGCAAATCGAATCGAGGGCCTCGATTCTGTCATCAGATCGTCATCCGCGTGCATCTAGTTGGTGCACAAACGTGCCTAGGGGTAGCAGATGAAGACGCATTCTCTCGCATTTTATGTTTTTGGTGCTGCCTATTTCGGAGCCATGAGCGGTGCCTCCGCAGCATGTGTTGACAAGGCTGGGTCGATTGCCGCCAAGAGCTATTGTTCGCTCAAGCCGGGGGATTTGGTCGAAGCCAGGATCGGGGACCTGCTTCCGACACAGCCGTCTCTGGGGTTCGATGAGCTGCATTATCGTCTGGGCCGGTTTGAGTTTGGCAAGGACAAGGTCAACAAGCGTTTCGATGATTGGTGTGAGTCCAGCGGTTTTGGCGGGGCAGACACAGCCAATGCGCAGTCGCGCCTTTCGGACGCAGCATCCTTTACCTGCAAAATAAAGCCAGGTGCCGAGACAAAAGCCTCGCTCGATCCGATGAAGACGGCCGTTGCGGGCCCCAATGGGCAACTCTTCCTCACGGATGGCCACCATACTCTGACATCCTTCATGGAAGCCCAGGACGGTGGCCCGCAGACGATGGTGCGTCTGCGCGTGACACATCAATTCGGTGACCTCGATGAGGCCACTTTCTGGGCAGAAATGAAAAAGAATCGTCTCGTCTGGCTGCGCAATTCAGAAGATCGCGAGATTACGCCCGCGCAATTGCCGCAAAGCCTGGGCATGAAAAATTTCGGCAATGATAAATATCGCTCGATTTTCTATTTCGGTCGGGACATTGGCTACAAGCAATTGCCTGACAATGCGGCCTTCCAGGAGTTTTATTACGGGAGTTGGTTGCGCAGTCACCCCACCCTCAAGATTGATCAATACAAGGTTGATACTCTTGCCGGCTATTTGACGCTTCTGAAAGAGGTCACCCAAGCTTTGTCCGCCCTGCCTGATGAGGCTGTTGTGAGCGACGGGGTCACCGCCAAGGTTCTCGGCCGTATGGCGCAGTGGAATGGCGGCGCACCTGAGACGGGCGGCGAATTTGCCAAGCAATCCATCCTCTATTCCGATGAAAAGCCCGGCAAACTGGCCTATGCTTTCCGTTATAAGGAAGCTCATGGGGTGAAGTGAGGCTCCACGCTGGAGCGGTGATCTCAGACCCAGCGCTTCAAATCTGGGTGGCTTGGCGTCGGTGTCACCCATTTTCCTCCCGTAATATGCATCATTGAGCCCGTCCGAGAAATCGGCGGGCTTTTGTGCATCAAGGCCATTGTCGCGTGCCTTAATCATTGCGGCGTTTGGATAAAGTTTGTGCTTTCTCCAGAAACATATCCCGTGGCTTATTGTGGATGACCAGCCAGTTTGGCTGACGAAACAGGGCGGGCAGGTGGTTTGCTGCCACCAATATGAGTTCTTTATATTTAAAATGAGCTGTTATTCATATTTTGTTATATTTTTTTATTGCTTCGATCTCTCCATCGTGAACCATAGCGGCTGCGTCTTTCAATCAGGGACAATGTTGCCATGAGCAGACTTCAGCGCCGTTATGTTCTTCCTTTGGTTCACCTTCTGCTCGTGGGCACGGCATGGGCGGAACCAAGCTGCCAGACGCCGTTTCTGAGCAAGATAGAACTGATGACGCTTCCGCCCGACGTGAGGGAGAAGGAAGTGGCGCGTCTGATGCAATGTGTGAAGAAAAGTCTCAAGGATCTTAAGATCCAGACGAAATCCATCGAAGGTCTTGAGGTCGCCGACGTTGTTTCCTCCATGACCGCGGAGCGTGACGCCCTGAAACGCCTGTTAGCAGAGCAGGAGAAGCGCCTGATCTCGCTGGAGCCGGCGTTCAAAGAAAGCTTGCGCGAACGCGACCACGCCTTGTCCGAGGCCGCCAAACTGAATGTGCTGATTAAGGCTGCGCATAAGGCCCTCCGTGCCTTGGAATTGTCTATGGAGGAAAAGAAAGTCAAGATCAGTTCGCTTGACGCCGATGTTAAGAAGAAAACTGAGGAGATCGACGGACTGACCAAGGAGAAGGAACAGGCCGACCAGAAAATGAGGCAGGACCACCAGACAATCCTCGGGTTGAATGGTCAGATATCAGACCTCCATAAAATGATTGCCACATTGGTCCAGAAAAAGGAGGCCTGCGAAAGCAAGATCGCGGAGCTCGAACATCGCATCAGCCAGTTCGCAGCCAAGGAAGCCGAATGGGCGAAGGAACGCACCCGGTCGCAGGAGGAAAAGCAATCGCTCATCGCCGAAAGAGACAAAGCGGTTGAGGCACTCAGGCACCTCAAGGAACAACATCTGGTCGACGCGCAGAATCACGGCACCCTGCTGAAAGAGCTCGTCTTGCGGTCAGAAGACGTGAAGAATCTCAAAAAAGAACTGTCGGAATGCAAGGCCGAAAAAGCGCGTCTCGATCAAGCCCTCAAGGACGCCCTTCTGCAGCGCGACGGCTACCGGAAAGATGTCGAGAAACTGCAACACGATCTCAAAAAGCTCAACGACGAGGCCTCGCGTCACGCAAAGGAAGCTGCGGAGGAAATTGCGCGCCTGAAGAAAGACCTGGGGAACACGAAGGTCGAGAATGAAGACCTAAAGAAAGACTTGGGGAACACGAAGGCCGAGAATGAAGGCCTGAAGAAAGACCTGGGGAACACGAAGGCCGAGAATGAAGGCCTGAAGAAAGACCTGGGGGACGCGAAGGTCGAGAATGAAGACCTAAAGAACTTTCGATCCGCATTCTTCGCAAAGCTCAAGGAGAAGCTGAGCAAATATAACAACATCCGCGTCCAGGGCGACCGCTTTATTATAGAGACGGAAGTGTGTTTCGCTGTGGGATCAGCTGACCTGAATGAGGTCGGCAAGGCGCAGATGCATGTTATCGGCAAGCTGCTCAAGGACATCGCGTCAGAAGTGCCCCCCGGCCTGAACTGGGTCCTTCAGGTGAATGGCCACACGGACGTGCAGAAAATGCTTCCCGGCAGCCGCTTTGCGAGCAATTGGGAATTGTCGACCGCCCGTGCGCTCAGCGTCGTCAAATTGTTGCAAGCAGACGGAGCGCCCGCCAGGAATCTGGCCGCGGCCGGTTTTGGCGAATTCCATCCCCTTGATTCGACCCTGAGCGAAGCAGCCTATCGCAAGAACCGCCGCATCGAACTCAAGATCACGGACGACGGGCCAATGCAGCCGAAGCGTGTGTCGTCGATCAATTGAGTGTCCTGAAAATCACGAACGGCATGTCTGTTTTGACCTGCTTGCAGAAAACCGGACCGTTCAAGGCGACGGTTTTCTGATCACGTGCCCCGGCCCGTGTCAGCACGGCATGTCAGCAAGCGTACAGCAAAACAGGATCTTTCCCCTTCTGGCGTGCGGCACCCGGATTTTCTCGATCCACGCCGGGGGGGGCGAAAAGTGCAGGGACATGCCGATGCGGTGATTTTTGGACGATATTGCCCGCGGCTTGCGCTGTTTGCTCCTTTCGCTTTCTCCTCTGGCGCATTGATCTTCAGCGGCCTGCTGCGGCTGTCCTCGCGCTGACGTCCCGCCTGAAGGGCGTCATTGCGGGGGCGGAGAAACGACGCGCAGCGAGCTGGACCTCGATCATGACCTGCAGGCGAGCGGTCTCGCCAGCCTGATCCCTGCGGGGCTTGGCTGCTACGACGATTATATG
>CAIWVR010000051.1 GCA_903916165.1 uncultured Hyphomicrobiales bacterium
AACGGATTACTGGGCGCTCGATCCGGTCGGGTTGTTCTTCGGCCAGGCGGGCATCAATGTGCGTGCGCCGCATCCGCGCAGCGCGCAGCTCGCCACCAATTTCCTCGTTTCAAAAGACGCGCAGAAGCTGCTGACCGAGGCGGGCCGCCTGCCGGTGCGTCCGGATGTCGTGCCCAATCCGCCCGACGCCATCAAGCGCTTCGGGACGGCGAAGGTCATTCCTGTCAATTTTTCGCCGGAAGACGAGAAAAAATGGCAGAAGATCACCAACGAACTGCTGAAGCCGCGCTGAGCGGCTGGACAGCATGCAAAAACGGCGCGGCAGGATGGTGAACGCCTGCTGCAAGGGAGGTTAGGGTCTTGGCGCTTTCCACGGGCATGGACATGGAGACGGGCGCGCGCTGGCGCGACCGGCTCCCGAATTTTTCGCCGGCGAAGCTGATCGCGGTTCTCGGCGTCGTGCTGGTCGCATGGCTGGTGCTCGTCCCCCTGCTGGCCCTGTTTTACACGGCGTTTGCCGAGGACACGATTTATGGCCCGGGCGATTTTACCGTCGACAATTTCGTCAACGCCTATACGCAATGGCATCTGCTGGCTTTGTTCTGGAATTCGCTCGTTTTTGCGGGGGGGAGCGCGCTCCTGACGCTGGCGCTTGGCGGGCTCGTCGCCTGGGCGGTGGAGCGCACCGACATGCCGGGCCGCGAGGTGTTTCACTCGCTGACGCTTTTGTCGTTCGCATTGCCGGGTCTCCTGACGACCATGGCGTGGATGCTGATCCTCAGTCCGAATGTCGGCTGGGTGAATGCTTTGCTGAAAATTTGGTTCGGGCTCGATCAACCGCCGTTCAACATCTATTCGATGGGCGGCATGATCTGGGTGCTGTCAGCCCATTACTTTCCGCTCGCCTATCTGCTGCTCGGCCCCGCCTTCCGCTCGCTCGACGTGCGCATGGAAGAGGCGGCGTCGATGTCGGGTGCCAGGGCATTGCAGATCGCGCGGCATGTGACGATGCCGATGATGCGGCCGGCATTGCTGTCGACGCTGCTGCTGCTCTTCGTGCGCGGGATCGAAAGTTTCGAAGTGCCCCGCCTGATCGGCAATCCGGCGCGGATCGAAGTCTTCACCACTGACATCCAGGGCGCGATCCGCAGTTCGACGCCGGAGCTTGGGACCGCGAGCGCGCTGTCAATCACGCTGATGGCGATCTGCGTCTTCACGGTCTGGCTTTATCGTCGTGCGACGCGCAATGCGGAAGCCTATGCCACCATCACCGGCAAGGGCTACAAGCCGACACGCATGAATCTCGGCGTGTGGCGCTGGCCCCTTTGCGCGATGATCGGTTTGATCTTTGCCTTCGCGCTCGGCCTGCCGGTGGCGACACTGATCTGGCAATCGCTGTTTTTGAAACCCACTCTGCCCTTCATGGCGGGGGCGGGTGAGATGACATCTGAAAACTACCGCTTCATCTTCAGCTACCCGATCTTTGCGGATGCGGTGGTGACGAGTGTGTCGCTGGGCGCGATGGCCGCCACGCTGATCGTTGGTCTCACCTTCCTGCTGGCATGGATCGCGCAGCGCGCCGTGCCGCGGTACGGATGGATGTTCGATGTGCTCGCCTTCCTGCCGATCGCCTTTCCCTCGATCATCGTCGGCGCGAGCATTCTCTTCGCCTATCTGATGCTGCCGATCCCGGTCTACAATACGATCTGGATCCTCCTGATCGCCTATCTGACATTGTTCATGCCCTATGGCATGCGC
The DNA here is from genome assembly GCA_903916165.1 of uncultured Hyphomicrobiales bacterium. Lineage (GTDB taxonomy): Bacteria > Pseudomonadota > Alphaproteobacteria > Rhizobiales > Beijerinckiaceae > Terripilifer. The sequence goes on from CAIWVR010000051.1 coordinate 1,759, forward strand.
TTCGCGTCCGGCGGCCTCGTGCAGATCCACAAGGAACTGGAAGAGGCCGCGCAAACCAGTGGTGCGAGCTACGGTCAGGTGTTCCGCCGCATTCTGGCACCGCTTCTGATCCCGGTCGCACTGTCGGCGTGGATCTATATTTTCGTGCTGGCGGTGCGTGAACTGGGGGCCTCCATCATGCTCGTCGGCCCCGGAACGCATGTGCTGGGCACGATCAGCCTGACCATGTGGGAAGAGGGCGGCTCCTATGGTGCCGTCTGTGCCCTCGGCGTCATCCAGATCATGCCACTCATTGCCATTGTCGCACTGCTGCGCGGGCTGGAACGCCGCATCCAGCAATCGCAACAGGGCTGAAACACCAGGACCCTCAAGAAAAGGAATTCAAGATGAAACTTTGCCGCTTCGGCCAGGACCGCCTCGGCGTCGTCATTGGCGACATGGTGCATGACGTGACCTCAGCACAGGATGAAATTCGCGCGCAGGCCCCCTATGACATGCGCGGTGACGCGGTGATCGCGGCTCTGCCGGCCTGGCGCGCGCGCCTCGAGGCGATGGCAAAAGCCGCGCCGGGCGTGCCGCTCGCCTCCGTTGCGCTGTTGCCGCCGGTCGCCCGCTGGACCAAGACCATGGCCGCGCCGACCAATTACCGCGACCATATTGCCGAAATGGCGGCCGCACGCGAAGCCGCTGGTGGCGATGTCGCGTCAAAGCTCGGTCCGGACATCGGCAAGGCCGGGATTTTCCTCAAGGCGAATTCGTCCGTGGTCGGCATGGCGGAAGAGATTGCGATCCGCTTTCCCGATCGCCGTAACGACCACGAGGCGGAAATCGTCATCGTGATCGGCAAGAAGGGCACCGACATC
>CAIWVR010000052.1 GCA_903916165.1 uncultured Hyphomicrobiales bacterium
ATCAGGGCATCACAGGAGGAGGCCCGGCGCAACCCCGGCGCTGGCCAGGCAGGTCGGCGAGGAAGCGCCCAAGAGACACGGCAGCACATGAAGGACCCGCTCCCTGTTCAGGGAGCGGGCAAGTCTGGGAGGAAATGCCCAAAAGGGCGCACCCTTCGCCAAAACTCAAGGGAAGGCTGGCGGCAGGCCAGTTCCACACGCAAAAGCTAAGCCACATGCGGCCAAAACTGTGGACGTTTCGATTTTTCATGGGCCGGTGCTGTCAGCATGAGAGGCAGCGCGGGTCACAAAAGGCGATCAAATGTCCGAATGCGAGGAAATGGATTTGGAAACAAAAGAAACATGGTCTCCACCAGCAGCCCCGCTGCGCGCGGCAGACGCCGCATCCAGGCAATCTGGACGGTTCTTGAGCAAGGGTGCACGGTGCTGCGGCACCCGGTTCTTTGACCTGATCTTGAACCTCCATTATCTGTGTAGCCGCTTCACGCGTCCGGTGCCTCAACCCCGGGAGCCTGAGCCGCCCGTGCGGCCGTTTTCCTGACCCTGGTGATCCTCATGCCTGCTTATCGTTCCCGCACCACGACCCACGGCCGCAACATGGCCGGCGCGCGCGGCCTCTGGCGCGCCACCGGCATGAAAGATGAAGATTTCGGCAAGCCGATCATCGCGGTCTGCAATTCCTTCACGCAATTCGTGCCGGGCCACGTCCACCTGAAAGACCTCGGCCAGCTGGTCGCCCGCGAGATCGAGAAGGCGGGCGGCGTCGCCAAGGAATTCAACACGATCGCCGTCGATGACGGGATCGCCATGGGCCATGGCGGCATGCTCTACAGCCTGCCCTCGCGCGAGGTGATCGCCGACGCCGTCGAATATATGGCCAATGCCCATTGCGCCGATGCGCTGGTGTGCATCTCGAACTGCGACAAGATCACGCCCGGCATGCTGATGGCCGCCATGCGCCTCAACATCCCTGCCGTCTTCGTGTCGGGCGGGCCGATGGAAGCGGGCAAATATATCCACGAGGGCGTCACCAAGAAGATCGACCTGATCGACGCCATGGTCGCAGCCGCCGACGACAAATATTCGGACGCGGAAGTGGCGAGCATCGAGCGCTCGGCCTGCCCGACCTGCGGCTCGTGCTCGGGCATGTTCACCGCCAATTCGATGAACTGCCTGACCGAGGCGCTGGGCCTGTCGCTGCCCGGCAATGGCACGACGCTCGCCACCCATGCCGACCGCAAGCGCCTGTTCCTTGAGGCCGGCCACCTGATCGTCGACATCACGCGCCGCTATTACGAGCAGAATGACGAGAGCGTGCTGCCGCGCTCGGTCGCCAATTTCAAGGCCTTCGAAAATGCCATGGCGCTCGACATTTCCATGGGCGGCTCGACCAACACCGTCCTGCACATCCTGGCCGCAGCCTATGAGGGCGGCATCGACTTCACGATGGAAGACATCGACCGGCTGTCGCGCCGCGTGCCCGTGCTCTGCAAGGTCGCGCCCGCGGTGGCCGACGTACATGTCGAGGACGTGCATCGCGCCGGTGGCATCATGTCGATCCTCGGCCAGCTCGACCGCGCGGGCCTCTTGCATACCGACACGCCGACCGTCCATGCGCCGACCATGGCCGATGCGCTCGACCGCTGGGACATCAGCCGCTCGGATGCCGAGAGCGTGCGCTCCTTCTACCGCGCGGCGCCCGGCGGCGTGCCGACCCAGACCGCCTTCAGCCAGGATCGCCGCTGGGACGACCTCGACACGGACCGCGCCACAGGCGTCATCCGCGACGCCGATCACGCCTTCTCGAAGGATGGCGGCCTCGCCGTGCTGAGCGGCAATATCGCGCTCGACGGCTGCATCGTGAAGACGGCGGGCGTGGATGAAAGCATCCATATCTTCGCCGGACCCGCGCGCGTCTTCGAGAGCCAGGACGATGCGGTCGACGCGATCCTGCGCGGCAAGATCAGGACGGGCGACGTTGTCGTCATCCGCTACGAGGGGCCGCGCGGCGGTCCGGGCATGCAGGAAATGCTCTATCCCACGAGCTACATCAAGTCGAAGGGCCTCGGCAAAGCCTGCGCGCTGATCACCGACGGGCGCTTCTCGGGCGGCACGTCTGGCCTGTCGATCGGCCACATGTCGCCGGAAGCCGCCGAGGGCGGCGCCATCGGCCTGATCGAGGACGGCGATCGCATCGAGATCAACATCCCGACGCGCTCGATCTCACTCGCCGTCAGCGACGAGGAGCTGGCGCGCCGCCGGGCCGCGATGGAGGCGCTGGGCAAGAAGGCCTGGAAGCCGAAGGATCGCGTCCGCGTCGTCTCGACGGCCTTGCGGGCCTATGCGGCCCACACCACCAGCGCCGCCCGCGGCGCCGTGCGGGTGGTGCCGGAAGAATAGGCTCGTCTTTGCGAGGAGCGCAGCGACGTGGCAATCCATCTTGGCCTCACATGGGGCCTCTGGATTGCTTCGCTTCGCTCGCAATGACAGTGAATAAATAACGATAAATACCAGGGGCGGAGCCGCATGACCATTCGCATTCCCGCTCTCATCAAGCGCAACATGGCTTTGTTTGCCCTGTCGCAGAGCTTCACCGGCGCGGGGATGCAGTTCGTCTATGGGCTCGGGCCGCTGATGATCGTCAGCATCAGCGGCTCGCCGGATCTTGCGGGGCTTTCCGTTGCGCTGATCGGCCTGTCGCGGTTTCTGGTCTCCTATCCGATTGGAAAAATCACCGACAATTACGGCCGCAAGCGCGGCATCCTGCTCGGCCTCGCGCTGGCGCTGGTCGGCACGCTGGTCGTCGGCTTCGCGCAGGACATGCGCAATTTCTCGCTGCTGATCTTCGGCATCCTCGCCTTCGGCATGGGTATGAACGCCGCGCAGCAGATGCGAGTGGGCGCAACCGACATGGTGCCGCAACAATTGCGCGGTCAGGCCTTGGGCTATATTGCGCTCGGCACGTTCGCGGGCCTCATCCTCAGCCCCGCCGTCGTCAATCTGTCCGAGCGGCTGGCAGCGACCAGCGGCTCCGATCCGATGGCCCTGCCGTGGCTGATGCTGCCGGTGCTCATCATCATCG
>CAIWVR010000053.1 GCA_903916165.1 uncultured Hyphomicrobiales bacterium
CGCGGAGCGACTCGTTGCGCATCTCTCACCAAGTCTCTTCTCATCGCAGTCAATTCAAGTTTCAAGGGAAAGTCACGCTTGATGAAAGCGCCTGCGTCACCATTGCCTCGCCGTACTGAGGCGGGAAATTATCCATTCCGCTACATTTCCAATCCGGAGGTGAAGCGCTTGCTCACGCCAGAGGCAAGCGTGCGGATCGCGGAAGAGACGCTCGTCGATCACCATTACGGCGACGTGTCCTTCGCCTCTGTCCGCCAACTGGACATGATTGCGCCCGGGCAGCCAACCAATTACAAGGCAAAAGGGTGTGTACTCGGTCGGCTTGGCATTGCGGGTTTTCGGGTTCTCGGGCTCAATCGTACACCCGAAGGCTATGCCATCGCAGGCTCTCGGCCGACCAAGCATGTCCTCCTCAGTGATACTCGCACGGGGGCATTCTTCGCCTTTGTCGACGAGCACTGGAGCCACGCCCTGCGCACGGGCTCATGCGGCGCAGTTGCAGCCAAACATCTCATGCGCCGGGGAAGTGAAACGCTCACAGTCACTGGCACTGGCTACATGTCCTATGCGAGCCTGATCGCCATGACCGCGGTCATGCAGCCGCGCGAAACGCGGATCTGGGCGCGAGACTTCGCAAAAGCGCAGGCCTTTGCTGCGCGCATGAAGGCAGAACTTGGCCAGAATGTTATCGCCATCGAATCTGCGCAAGCGAGCGTGAAGGATGCCGATGTCGTGATCACGGCGACCTCCGCCGTGGTCCCCTATCTCGAGAAATCATGGTTCGCGCCAGGCGTTTTTATTTATGCACTCGGCAATTATCAGGAAGTCGATCTGGCAACCTACCAGGGCATGACCTTCATGGTCGACGAGCGTCAGCAGGTACGCATCTGTCCCGACATCGCGGCGCTTATTGAGAGAGGCATTTATACTGACGAATGGGTGCGCGCGGATCTCGGTGAGGTCGTCACGCGGCCCGATAGTGGCCGGCGGTCTGACGACGAACAGATTATCGTGCGCAGTCAGGGTTTGGTCACTCAGGATGTTGCGCAAGCGTTCTGGATCTACGAGGAAGCCTGCCGGCGCGGTCTTGGCGTCGATCTTGAGCCCTTGATCGAATCGCAGGCTGGTGCGCCTTTGTTCTGAAACTCAATTGCAAGGATAGTCCCATGTTTCGCATCATCGATCTCGACACAGCGGTGTCCGTGCCGATGGAGAATGGTCGCGGCGACACTCTCCAGCTTGTTGACGGGAGCATGACCGACAAGGTTGACCTGCATCTCAACAGGCTGGTCGCGGGCGGGCCAAACGGCTCGCTACACCGCCATTCTGTTTCGGATAATATCTACATAGTCAAATCCGGAGAAGGCCAATTGCGGATCGAGGATGAGACTGTAACCATCAAGGCGGGGCAGATCGTATTCATCCCTGCCGGGGCCAAACATTCTCTCAGCAATATTTCGGATGCCCTGTTCGAAATTTTCGAGATCTACACACCTGCGGGCAAGGACTTCGACTTCGTCCTGGCCGAAAGCGATTAATTGTGGCTTGGATCGGAGAAAGGCTGCTCAGATACGAAGACGAGAACCTGCTGACGGGCAGGGGACGTTTCGTTGCGGATTTCATCGAACCTGAAATGCTGCATGCAATTGTCTTTCGGTCTCCCGTGGCCAGCGCCATTTTGCGCGGCATTGATACGTCCGGTGCGCTGGCTGTTGAGGGCGTCGTCGCCGTCCTCACCGGAGACGACGCCGCGCGTGATGGTCTTGGCGGTATACCGTGGGAAGTCTGTCCGCCCGGTTTCGAGGACAAGGCAAAATTCCAGGGTGACCCCGCTGTCGCGATGCCTCAACCGGTTCTGGCCCGGCACGAATTGCGCTATGTGGGTGAACCTGTTGCGTTTGTCGTGGCAACCACGGCCAGCGCCGCGCTCGCCGCCGCCGAGCTGATCACCTTGACAATGGAAGAGCGCGCGCCCGTGATGTGCCTTCCAGCGCAGGGGCTTGGCACATGGTGCGCGCCCGAAGGCTCCATTTTTTCCGCGGTGGTTGGCGACGAACCTGCGCATATTCAACATATTATTGATTCCGCGCCGCACGCGGTCGAGATTGAGACGCAGGTTCCGCGTCTCGCGGCAGCCCCGTTGGAGACGCGTGGCTATCTCGCGTCATATGATCCACAAAGCGGTGAATGGTGTGTTGTTGCGGCGGCAGGCAAGCCGCATTCCGTTCGAGACACGATCGCCACACATGTGCTGCAGGTGGAGCCCGCGCGGATCAGGGTCATCGCGCCCGATATTGGCGGCGGTTTCGGTGCCAAAAATGTGGCCCATGCGGAAATGGCACTCGTGCTCTGGGCTGCGCGGAAGCTCGAACAGCCGGTCCGCTGGATATGTTCGCGCAGTGAATCCTTCCTCTCCGACATGCAGGGGCGTGGGCATCTCATTCGCGCCTGCCTCGCCTTCAACGGCGAGGGCAGGTTTCTCGCGCTTTCCTATCGATCGCTTGTCGATCTAGGGGCCTGGCTTGCACCACGCGCAGTCGTACCGGCGACCAGCGGGCTCAAGGTCCTGACGGGGCCCTATCGTATTGGTGCCGTCACTGGGCGCGTCGACGCCTTGCACACGAATAATGTCCCAACCTGCCCCTATCGTGGTGCTGGCATTCCCGAAACAGCCTTTGCCATCGAGAGGCTTGTCGACATGGCCGCGTCGCACCTCAAGATGGATCCGGCAGACTTGCGCGCCCTCAATCTGGTTGCCACGCATGAGCTTCCCTATGCCACCCCGACGGGTGCGATGCTGCACAGCGTCGATTTCCCGGGTGTCCTGGCGGCGGCACGCAAGCTCTCGCAATGGGACGCAAGGCGCCCTGTTTCGCAATGCCCGGGCATCCTGCGTGGCAGGGGCATGGCCTTCACTATCGAAGCCTATGGGACCTCTTTCGACGAGGCGGCCGAGATAGTGGCTCATGAAAACGGCAGGATTGAAATTCTCATTGGAACAAAATCCGGCGGACAGGGACATTTAACGAGCTATGCCCAGATAGCAGCTGACGCGCTTGGCCTCGATCCCGCGCTGTTCGACATTGTTCAAGGTGACACGGCGCGCATTGCGAGAGGAAATGGCACGGGTGCCTCTCGATCAATCACGACGGGCGGCTCCGCGATTTTGCGGACAGCACTGCTGCTTCTCGAGGACGCGCGCACCATCGCATCCGAACTGTTGCAGTCTTCGCGAGACGACCTCGCTTACGGTGGGGGAGCTTTCACCAATGCGAACGGATCGGGTGCGAGCGCCAGTCTCGCCGAAATAGCAGCGTCGCGGCCAGAGAAAAAATTGCATGCGAAGGGTGACTTCAGGCCGATTGGCTTTTCATTCCCGCATGGCTGCCATGTCGCCGAAGTTGACGTCGATCCTGCGACAGGTGTTGTCAAGCTTGTCTCCTACAAGGCGGTTCAGGACGCGGGCGTCGTGATCAATCCGATGGTCGCAGCAGGACAACTCCTCGGCGGCGTTACGCAGGGCATTGGTGCCGCCCTGATGGAGAGACTGGTTTGCGACCCCGATAACGGGCAACCGCTGACTGCAAGTTTTCTCGATTATTGCATGCCCCGCGCAGAAGACCTGTCCAATTTTGCCATCGAATTGCGCGGCGTGCCCTGCGCCAGCAATCCGCTCGGCTCCAAAGCCATTGGCGAAGCGGGTGCGGTTACCGCACCTGCCGCCGTGATGAACGCGCTTGTCGATGCGTTGGCATCGCTCGGCGTGACGCATCTTGAACTTCCCGCTACGCCAAATCGAGTATGGTCGGCGATCATTGCGGCGCAAGGCTCTAGAATGGGAGTAGCATGAATGGAACAGCAGAATGGACCTCCGGACATTATAGCCAGAAAGATCGCCGACGTCCTGCACGGCGCGGGAGCTGATTTCGTCGCAAGCCTGCCCGACAACTGGATTGCACCGCTGATCCGGTGCCTTGAAGCTGACGAACGTTTCAACCACGTCGCGGTTAATCGTGAGGAATCTGCTGTCGGCCTTTGCTCGGGCGCTTTCTTCACCGGCAAGACGGGTGTTGCGCTCATGGGAGCCTCTGGCTTCCTCACCTGCATCTATGCGATCACGAAGATCAATTACACCTACCAAATTCCGATGCTCTTCGTGATCACGTTGCGCGGAGCCCCTGGTGATGGTGCGCGCTATCACGTCTCCAACGGGCTCTACCTCCGCTCGATCATCGATTCCATCAACATGCCGGCGGTTTACATCGAGAAGTCAGAAGATCTTCCCGAGCTTGCCAAGGCCTACAAGCATGCAAGCTTGATCGGCCGGCCCTATGTGGTCTGCATTGGACGCGACGTACTGAAGGGAGCCCGCTGATGGCTATCGACATGCAAGATTGCTTCTCCTTCCTGGCGAAGCGGCGCAAGACTGAACTCGTGGTCACGTCGGCCGGCAGTTCCTCCGAAGTCTGGTGGGAGACCACTGGCGATCTTGATGACACATTCTATCTTGAAGCCTCCATGTCGCTTTCGACCATGTTCGCAGCAGGCATAGCCAAGAGTTATCCTGACACGCGATTCTGGGCGTTTGTCGGTGACGGTGCGTTCGTAATGAACACGGGCATGCTCTTTGTTGAACGCGCGATGGGCCTGCCCAATATGGTGTCGATCGTCGTGGCAAACCGTTGCTATGCGGCGACCGATGGCGTGGATCTGCCGATCGGTGACCAGATAGATTTTGCAGGCATTGCGCGCGCGTCTGGCATTTCCAATGTCTATACTTTTGATTCGCTGGCCGCGCTCGAAGCTGGCTTCGACGAGGCCTTCTATCGCAATGGTCCGACGACAGTGGTGCTTGAGCTTGAAAAGCCGAAGCGTCATTATGTTAGTCCCCCCTTCGATGGTCCCGAATTGAAATATCGTTTTGGTCGGGCGCTCGAAAAACGCTTCGGCCTTTCCCTTTTGCCCTGACGGGAGAGGAAGAATGCGGAAGTCCCTCAAGCTGATCTCAGGCGGTCGCGTGCTCGATCTCGCTTTCGATCTCGACAAGCCGCCAGTCATGGATGTGCTGATCGAGGGAGATCGCATTCTCGCAACAGGTGAGGAGGCGTCCCGGATTGCAGCCCAGAGCGAGAGGGTCGAAAACATCGATGCGGCCGGCAAGTTGCTTATCCCCGGCCTCATCAACACGCATTATCATTCGCATGATGTTTTGCTGCGCGGTTCTTACGAGCAGCTACCCCTCGATATCTGGGGTCTTTACACGCATCCGGCAAATTACCCGAGCTTGACACCGCAAGATATTCGGTTGCGGACATTGCTCGGTGCCGCTGACGCTCTTTGTAACGGTATCACGACTCTGCAGGATATGGTGACGATCATCGGATCGGACCCCATTCACGTCGAGTCCATTCTCGCGGGCTACCAGAAATCGGGAGCTCGCGCGGCCATAGGCCTGCAAATCGCGGATGCAGCAGCGGTAGACGCTGTCGCATATTGGAATGATCTTCCAGATGGCGTCCGGCGCCAGTTGCCGGGTGCGAGTGATCCTGCGGGGCTGATGGGGTTGGTCGAACGGACAATCGAGGACCCAAGTGATGCGCGCGTCAGTTGGGTCCTCGCGCCCTCCGCGCCGCAAAGATGCTCAGACGCATTGCTCAAATGGGTAGCACGGCTGTCACAGGACCACGACCTGCCGGTCTTCACGCATGTCTACGAAGCGCGCTCCCAAGTAGCCATCGCGCGGCAGAAATATCCAGACGGCTCGCTCCTTACCCATCTTGAACGTTTCGGTCTTGTTAATTCACGCCTCACCATCGCACATGGGGTCTGGATGGAAGAGGAGGAGATTCGGCGGTTTGGCGCGGCGGGCGGCAATCTTGCTTTTAATCCGATGAGCAATATGAAACTGCGCAACGGCTTTGCACCGATTGTGGCCTATGCGGAGGCGGGCGTGAACATCGGCCTTGGCTGCGATAATTGCAGCTGTAATGACTCACAAAATTTATTCCAGGTCATGAAGATGTTTGCGATGTTCTGGGGCTTTCAGAAACAAGCAGGGGAGAGCGACGCAGCCCGCCTCGCTTTCGAGGCGGCGACGCTGGGCGGTGCGCGCGCGCTTGGGCGCGGGCATGAACTAGGTGCCATACGCGCAGGCTATCTTGCAGACCTCGTCCTAATTGATCTTGAGGCAGCTAATTATCGGCCGCTGAACAGCGCCCTGCGTCAGCTCGTATATGGTGAGAGTGGTCAGAATATCCGCGCGGTGATGGTTGGCGGCGAGATTGTCGTGCGTGAGGGCAAACTCGTCGGCGCGAGTGATTCCGAGTTGAAGGAGGCGGCGGAAGCAGCACGCGCGCGAATGGAAGCGGAGGTCCTTATGGCCAATGTGCGCTACCAATCGATGATGGAGGCCCTGCTTCGGGCATACGAGAGCGCTGAGCAATTCAGCCTCCCTTACGACCGATTTTCGATGCGCCGCTGATCGACATTGACTTGAAGCTAAAGCCGCTTTTGGAAACGTATGATACTTGAATCATGCCGGGACGTCTGGTCGGAACCTGAACAATGCTGCTCCCGGAACCAGTCCCGCGTCAGCACCCCTGTGCGAGATTTGACGTCTTCATTTCACGAGACTCTTGATCTCGTCATCCTGACGAGGGGTCAAAAATGGGCCTTTGGTGTTGCGTCCCGGAGCGTGATTCTGGCAGAACAATCAAACAGTGAGGGAGATTATCGACGGGCTTCATTCCAGGCCAATGTGGGCTTTGAAAGCTGCATCCTGCTTTGTGCATTTTGCTATATTTGAGCTTCTCATTTTTGGAGAGCAGCAGAGATCAGTTTCCATTCTTGTTCGGTTTTCAGGGGGCTCCCTTGAATATAATCCAGTCGACTGAGTACTGATGTTGCATCTTATTGCGCGCCGCCCGCTTGCCGCCGTTGTTGATGAATCCCATGTCACGTAACGCCGTAGCTTTTGCACCGTTTTGATTGCAACGCAGCCAACCTACCGATTGAATTTTTCTCAGCGTTTTGTGACATCATACATTCACTCATATCGATGTCCGCTACCAGATTCCTTCTTGCAAACTGTCTGCCAAACTCAACGTGACTTGCGTCGATTGTGCCTGTCGCGATTGAATTGAGCCATACGTGCGTACGTGCCGAGCATTGGAAAATTTGGGAGGGAGGCATCAGCAATTATGGCAAAATTTGTGTTTAAGGCTATGAAATGATCGGATCAAAATATTAGTTTATATTGCAAGTTTTGCCCTTTTTGGATAGCTTTTTGAAAGCCACTTTCGATTATGGGCTATGCTGCAGCCGCAGCAGGCCGAAGATTATGTGCTCGCGACCGGACGCGCCCATACGGTTCGCGGTTTCGTGGAAAAGGCCGCCCGTGTTCTCGGCTGGGAGATGGAATGGAGCGGCGCGGGTCATCGGGAAACCGGCCGAGATTGCCGTACGGGCCGTTTGCTTGCCGTCGTGAACCGGCAGTTCTACCGCCCCGTCGATCCGGGCTGCACGATTGGAGATCCTGCAAAGGCTGAATCCCGGTTGGGCTGGACGCGCAGTGTCGATCTGGACGGCCTGGTCGAAATGACGTTGGATCATGACTTGCGCGCCGCACGACAATTGTCGATGACCGCTGCCTGATTGGCAGGGCACTTAGCAGTCCTAAATTCTAACGTTCTGGTATCAGGCAATGCTAAACTCTTACGCTCAGAACTTCGAAGACGTTATCTTGCATCGCGCCCTGAAGGGCGTTGGGAATGGGTTCTATATAGACGTCGGCGCACACGATCCCTGCAGCGACTCGGTGAGCCTGGCCTTTTACGAATTAGGTTGGCGCGGAATCCATGTCGAGCCGAACGCTTTCTATGCTGGCAGACTCAGGGAAGCCCGACCTGATGAAGAAGTGCTTGAGGCGCTTCTCGGCGATGAGAATGGCTCTCTCCCGTTTTATCTTGTCGGCGACACCGGCTTGAGCACGGCTGACGCCAAGATTGCGGCGCGTCACGAACTTGCAGGCTTCGAAACCGTTCTGTCTTCGGTCCGCTCACTCAAGATGTCTGATTTTCTGGATCGCGTGGGGGAGCGAGAGATCCATTGGCTTAAGATCGACGTGGAAGGTTTTGAGCGGCAGGTGATTGAGGGATGGGCACCGGCACGTGCGCGCCCATGGATCGTCGTGATTGAAAGCACCCTGCCCAATTCACCTGAACCCAGCCATGCGGACTGGGAGCCAACACTTCTCGCATATGGCTATGAGTTTGTTTACTTCGACGGTCTCAACCGCTTTTATGTGAGCAAGCTAAAGCCGGAACTCAAGGCCGCGTTCGGTCTGGCGCCGAATGTATTCGATGGATTCCGCAGGCCCGATCTGGCTGCGCAGGAGAGATTATTGGCTTTGATGAATGAGGTCGCGGCGCTGCGACACAGGCTTGCGTAGTCTTATATCCTGCCTCAAACGACCAGCATGTGGTGGCGGCGTCGATGTCGGGCCATCCAGAAGCGCATTTTGCGTTTCGCGGTCCGTCTCTGTGACACTGGCTGCGAACCACCACAGCAAAGCGTCCTTTCATCCGCGCCGATGGAAGCCTGGATGAAGGGGAGGCCGTCAGAATGCAGTCGGTCGCGTAAGTCCGCTTCGCGAAAGAGGCTGTCCGCGCCGCCCACAGGGGCAAATGCAGAAGCAGGCAGCCCGAAAGCGGACATTTGAAAGGCTACCTAAACCGGACATCTATAAAAGCTATCGACACTGCCGCGCCCTGAGCTTGTGGTATAGGGCGAGCCGCCAGCGGCAGCGTGCAGATTTCGCTTGCCCTCGACCACGCCGGGCGACATCACCGATGTTGAAAAAGAAAAAATACCGGCGTCGCGCTCGCTGCCCGGGAAGGGTTCATTTCCAAGGATGCGGGCGCTATTCAGCGAAATTACTAAAACCGGTATGAGGCCTGAGTTAAGGCGGCGAAGGCCGGCGTTCCCACCAAGGAATGATTCACATCCAGCAGATTAACGCTCGCTGGTTTTAGGGCCCATAACGCGCACGACAAAAGTCGTTGTCCTGTCGTCAAAAGCCGACCTGCAGGGGGCGGTGTTTTGCCTGTCCCCGGTCCGTCGTTTGGCATCAAGCGACACCTGAGCCTATCGTGCCGGAGAATTTTGGCCATGTCCGCACGACGGGCATGGAAAAATATATAGATCGCGGGCATGGGGATCGCCTTTGGGAAATGGCTGAACCTGAGCCGCCAATTCCTGCATGCCGCGCCGCATGTCGATGTGCCCGGTCGCAATCCACGCTCGCACGCATCCCCCCGCTAAAAACTGGCCAGCGCGGAGACCGCGCCTTGGCCGATTGCGTAAATCGCACCAGCTAAGCTGGACATCCAGCAATGCTAAAATGGCTATTTTTTATCATTTTCGAATGCTTCCTTGAGCAATTCAACCACACGCGGCGGCTGCTGCAGGGCGTTTGCGACAGCCTTTGCCACATCGTCTCCGTAGAGGGGTTCGATCGGCATTTCTGCCTTTTTGGCTCTAGCCCGAAGCTCGCCATCTTCCAGTGCCATTTTGTAGGCGGCGCGCAGCGCATTTAACTGTAATGGGGGTGTGTTAGGAGGGGCCGCGGTCAAGCGCGCAATGTCACCTTGCACAGTGATGAGTTGAACCAGTCGCTTGGCGTCTTCTTCTTTAACGAGGGTGTTCATTTGTGGCAGGTCTTTCTCAAGACCACCAAATTGGGCAATGTAGCGCCCATAACCATTTTTTACAAACTGATCATACGATGAGCGCGAGGCTATCGTGCCTATGATCTCGCCTCTTCGCATTGCCAGTTGATCGTCTGTGCCATTATAGCCAGACAGCATCTTGATTGGCAGCTTCATGGTTGCAGTAAGTCCTAGAATCTCGACGTAATTTGCACCTCCAGGCCCGGATGTCGCAAAATTCAGAATGTCTTTAGATGAGACGATGTCCTCGAGAGCGTGGATGGGTGATTGTGAAGCAACAGCTATGACGCGAGGATCTGTCGCAGCCTTACCAATCCATGACATATTGTTCAGGTTGAACTTGATGCCTTTGTGGCCAACAATCTGGGTATAAATAAGTCCAGTATTGAACGTTCCGAGTGTCAAGCCATCCGGCTTGGATGCGTAGACCGCATTTGCTCCGATAAGATGACCAGCACCTGGCATATTACGTATGATGAAAGTTGAACCTTTCAGATGACGCTGCATAAATTCGGCAATGAGACGACCATATGAATCATAATTGCCACCAGGAGATGTGGCGACAATGTAGCTGACCGTCTTTCCATTGTAAAATCCTGAATCCGGAACCTCCGCATGGGCGGGGCTTCCTAAAAATAGACAAGCAAGATAAATCCCGGAAAACATGGACCGCGTCTGTGTAGACATCTATTTCTCCTTCATCGCTGACCTGTGCTTCATTCAGCACTGCTGAAACTTTCGGTAGTCCGAACAAAAAACGTGAGCATATTTTGCGGCAACCACAAACGGCTGTCTATAACCGATCCTCTTGCATGCTATCACTGTTGCTTGATGCGTTTCATTCGGGCAACTGTCTGATCTTCTGATACACCTGTTCTGCTGGTGGATCGTGAGTCCACCAGATAGATGCTGAATTGATGAAACGAGCAAGGTTGCCGCAAGAGTCGATCCGGCAAGTAGATTATTTTGGTACGGTCAAAGCTTCCTTTAAGAGTGCAATTGTCTCGTCTGACTGCTGCAGTGCGAGTTCTATGATGTTGCGTACGTCATCCCCGAAAGCGGGCTCAATCGAATAGCCAAATTTGGTAGCGCGCTCCTGGAGAGATGGATCATTCATGGCTGCCCGATAGGCCTCGATGAGGAATGCAAGCCGATTTGCGGGTATCGCTGGAGGCCCTGCCGTAGGGCGGGCAATATCGCCCTGAGATTTTATGAGAGCAATCGATCTTTTTGCTGCATCACTCATGGTAAAATCTGACAATTGTGGAGTGTCTTGTTCAGAGCCGCCAATCTGTGCAATCAAACGACCATAACCATTTTCAACAAATTGCTGGACTGACGATCTTGAGCCAATTGTGCCCGTGATTTCTCCGCGTCGCATGGCGAGTTGATCATTACTGCCCGTATAGCCAGTCAAAATTCTAATTGGGAGCCCAAGATTTTTTCCAAGCAACATCATCTCGACATAAGAGGCACTTCCTGGTCCTGAAGCAGCGAAATTCAGCGGTGCTTTGTTGGCAATCAATTCTGGATATGTTTTTATGGGGGACTGGGAGGCAATCAAAATGACGCGTGGATCAGTTCCAGCTTTTCCAATCCAGCTCATTTTTGTGAGATCGTAGCGCACATTATTGGATTGGCTGAGTTGATTGTAAATTAATCCGGTACTGAACGTACCAAACGTATAGCCGTCTGCCGGGGAAGCGTAGAGAGCATTTGCTCCGATCAAGTGACCCGCACCCGGCATGTTTTTTACGACGACGGTTGAGCCTGGCATATGTTTTTGCATGAATTCAGCTGTCAGACGGCCGTAGAGATCATATCCTCCGCCTGCCCCGGCTGAAATAATATATGTGAAGCTTTTGCCCCTGAAGAAACTTTCAGCTGACTGAGCCCAGGCATTCTGATGAGATCCGGCAATAAAAAAAATCAGCATCAAGCCCATGATGCCTGAATTTCGGCAGACATAAGTCATTTTTGTCTCCTTCCATGACCTTCTGAATTTTTTGCTTTTTCTTTGAAACATCCCACCCTGAGCTTTGCTGCGATGCAGCAAAACAACGTCAAGAGAAATTGCTCCAAATTTATTTTACCTCTCGGCAAACGCAATGTATGCTCAAGTCGCATCAAAATATCGGGAGGATCCATTGGCTGTAATCCGTTCTGCCATGATTTATTCGGCATTCTTGTCCCTGTTGCTGACCACGCACAGCCATGCGCAAAGCGAAGAACAGTTTTATTCCGGTAAAACATTGCAAATGATTATTGGGGTCAGTCCTGGTGGTGGATACGATACCTGGGGACGGATCGTCGCGCGGCATATTGTCAAAAAAATTCCAGGGCAGCCGAATGCTGTTCCGCAGAACATGCCAGGTGCGGGCAGCATTACAGCGGGAAATTACATTTATAGCGCGGCACCCAAAGATGGATCAGTTTTAGGGATTTTGAATCGCGATGCCCCCCTGGCACCAATGACGGGATCAGCGGCCGCTCGTTTTGATGCGACAAAATTTTCGTGGATTGGCACCCCCACAGTCGAAACAAATGTATGCGTGCTCTCGCGCAACTCCAAGATCCGGACAGTTGAAGAACTCAAGACACATGAGCTGATCCTGGGTGCTGTTGGGCCTGGCAGTGGGTCCTATAATTATCCAAAGGCAGTCGCTGCCTTGCTGGGCCTCAAGATCAAAATCATCAGCGGATTTCCGGGATCAACAGATGTTTTCCTCGCACTGGAGCGCGGAGAAGTTGATGGTATGTGCGAGAGCCTCGACAGTGTCGAATCCAAAAAGCCGGGCGCGATCGCCAACAAGCAACTGCATGTCCTGTTTCAGGGAGGCATGGAGCCGAGCGCTGAATTGCCGGGTGTTCCTTTCATCCGTGATTTTGCGCGCAATGAAGAAGAGCGCCAGGCAATTCGCTTATTATATGCTGGTCAAGGCTTGGGGCGCCCATTTATTGGTCCACCGGACTTGCCTGTGGAACGGCTGAAAGCGTTGCGAACGGCTTTTGATGAGACGATGAAAGACCCCGATTTTCTTGCGGAAGCAAAAAAACTGCGCCTTGATGTTGATCCGCGCTCCGGCCTGCAACTCGAAGATCTTGTAAAAGAACTTTATTCAGCACCAAAGGAACTGGTACGAAAACTGGGTGAACTTGTGCGTTGACGGCGCTTTTGATCCTTCCGCCCAATGGCGTGTGATCATTTTTTGGGGCGGGGGGAATGGACATGGCAGGTCAATCAAATGGTTCTGCGACGGTTCATGTCGTGAGAGCACAAGGCGCGTCTCGCCGACAATTCCAGTCTTTGGCGCTGGGAGCTATGACGGCCGGGTTCTTACCTGAAATTGTGCAGGCTCAACCATTATCCCAGAAGCGTCTGATCGTGGATTCACAAATCCATATTTGGAAACCCGATACACCGGATAGGCCCTGGACAAAGGGTTCCGTTGCACAACTCCCCGAGCCAATGACGATTGAACGCCTCGTGCCGATCATGGACGCGGCCGGGGTTGATCGCGTGATTGTCGTGCCCCCCTCACTGGAGGGTATTCGGTTTGATTATGGTCAGGAGGCTGCGCGTCGGCATCCCGGGCGCTTTGCTACCATGGGGCGGGTCAATCTAAATGACCCTGCGGAAAAAATGCGCGTGCCAGGCATGGTGGGGGCTCAGAATTTGCTTGGCGTGCGCTTTTATTTTCAACCTTCAAGCGCAAAATGGCTGGTGGATGGAACCGCAGACTGGTTTTGGCCGGTTGCAGAATCCCTTTCTTTGCCAGTCATGTTCCTGACCGTAAGTCAGACGCCGCTCTTTGCCGCCATTGCTGAAAAACATCCCCAATTACCTCTGATCATCGATCATCTGGGCGTGACAATGGAATCGGTAAAGGATGGCTCTCTCAAAACGCGTATTTCAGAAACAATTGCTTTAGCAAAATATCCCAATGTTTCAGTGAAGCTTTCTTCAACGCCACTTTATTCCGCGCAATCCTATCCCTGGCGAGATATGGATGACCCTATTCAGCGGGTCTTTGATGCCTTTGGTTCGCGGCGGTGTCATTGGGGCAGCGATATGACCAATTCATTCGATAAAGGCAGCATGATGCGGCGGATCACCCATTTTACCGAAGAGCTTCGTTTTCTGTCCGAGACGGATAAGGATTGGATCATGGGTCGTTCCATTCTTGAAAAGTTGAGATGGGCCTGACCCGTTCGCTCACCTTCAGTCATGATTGTTGTCTCTGGTGCGCCATGCTCGTTATCATGGAACATCCCATGACGATTCACCGGGCTGGCCTCACCTGCGGCGCAAGATGTCGGCAGCAATGCGCGGCCCAGGGATAAACCTTGTGACGGGCGAAGCCGGGTCGGAGCCCGATCTCACCTCACCAGATGTGCCGAAATGCAGCGCGTGATCCCGGCATGATCATGCAAATCCGCCCCGGACCGAATGATCCGAGGCGGCGCGCGTGTCCTAGCGGACCAGTTTGACGCCCGAGTCCTGCAGAATGCCGCGCATCTGCACTTCCGTTTGCGTCAGGAATTCGGTGGTTTGCCGGGGTCCCAGGACTTTCTCCTCGAACAGGCCGTCACGCACGAATTTCTGCCAGCCGGGTGATTGCGCGACCTTCAGCATCAGCTCTTCGTAATATTTCAGCACGTCGGGCGCCATGCCGGGGGGGCCAATAAGCCCGCGCGGCTGCGGCGGGTTGGGCACGTCGAAGCCGGCTTCCTTCAGGGTCGGAATATCCTTGAAGTCGGGCAAGCGCGCGTCGGTCACCTGCGCGACAGCACGGATTTTCCCGGAGCGGATGAGTTCGCCTGCTTCAGCCGGTTCGATCACCATCGCATCGACATGGCCACCAAGCAGCGCCGAGATGCGCTCGCCACCGGACGGGAAAGAGATGAACGCCCAGCGCGCGCCGGTCTTGGCCTGCAGGACGGTGCGCACGAGCGCGTCGCGGGCAAGCGGCGAGCCGCCCGATTGTTTCATTTTACCTGGATTGGCCTTGGCCGCCTCAATGAAATCACCCAACGTCTTGAAGGGCGAATCCGCCCGCACCGCGATCAGCGCTGGCTCCAGCAGCATGAGGCTGATCGGCGTCAATTCCCGAATGGAAATGTTGGCTTCCTGCTGGACCAGCGGGTTCGTGATCCAGACGCTCGTGAAAATGCCGATGACATGAGGGTCGCCTTTTTTGTCGGCGAGATAGGAGGCCGCTGACGCGCCTCCGCCGCCGACCTTGTTGCTGATCTGGATGCGCACCGGCGAGAGTTTTGCGTCGTCGATCGCGGCGATGAGCGCGCGGCCCATCACGTCATTGCCGCCGCCGGGGCCCGAATGAACCACAAGTTCGATGGGACGTGTCGGCTTGAACTCCGCCTGTGCGACCAGTGGCAGCACCATAATGGCGGTCAGCGCCAGACTTGCTTTCAATATGTTTCGCTTGTTCATCGCGTTTCCTTTGATTGCCAGTTTTTACATGGTCAGCTAGCCGATTGCTTCAAGGCCCGGAACCGGGGAAGCAGCGGCAGGAAGAGGACGGCGATCGCGCAGGCGATCATCACGGCCGAGATCGGTCGGGAAAACAGGATTGAAAGATCCCCTTGCGACATCATCAGCGATTGGCGCAACGCGCGTTCCATGGCGTCGCCGAGCACAAAGCCGAGCACGAGCGGCGCGACAGGGAACTTCAGCCGCGACATGGCGTAGCCAAGCAAGCCAAAACCCGCGAGGAGCATGACGTCGAAGATGCGGCCCGCAACCGAATAGGCCCCGATCACCGAGACGCCGAGGATCAGCGGGTGAAGGACATAGACCGGAATTCGAAGGATTTGTGCGAAGAGCGGCACCATCGGAAGGTTCAGGATCAGCAGCATCACATTGCCGATGTAGAGGCTCGCGACAAGGCCCCAGAACACGTCGGGTGATTCCGTCATCATCAGCGGGCCGGGCTTCACGCCCCACAGAACGAGGGCCGAAAGCAGGATCGCCGTCGTGCCGCCGCCCGGGATGCCGAGTGTGAGAAGTGGAATCAGTGCGCCACCGGAATCAGCATTATTGGCGCCTTCCGGCGCCGCCACGCCCTCTGGCACGCCGGTGCCGAACTTCTCCGGGTGTTTTGAGAAGGCACGCTCGATTCCGTAGGAGATGAAGGACGCGATGCTTGCGCCAGCGCCCGGCAGCACGCCAATGACGAAGCCGACGATGGAGCCGTTGGCGAAGGCGAAGCGGCAGGCTTTCAGCTCTTCCCAGCTGGGAAGCAGATTTCGAAGACCTTTGGGGACCGGAAGTATTTGCGTCTCCTCATTCTCCGCGATGCTGTTCAACACTTCGGTGATCGCGAAGACGCCGATGGCGACGATCATGAAATCGAGGCCTCTCAAGAGCGATGACTGGCCGAAGGAGAAGCGCGATTGCGACGTGAAGAGATCGGTGCCGATGGAGGTCAGCCACAGGCCGACAAGCAGGGCGATCAGACCCTTGACCAGGGAATCCCCCGCCAGCAGCACGACGAGGGCGAGACCGAGCGCCATCAGCGCGAAATATTCCGGCGACGAGAAGGACAGCGCGAAATCCGCCACGGTCGGCGCAACGAGGCTCAGCGCGACGATGCCGAAGGTGCCGGCGATGAAGGACGCAATCGCGGCAATGCCCAAAGCTGCCCCTGCACGCCCCTTGCGCGCCATCTGGTAGCCATCCAGACAGGTCACGACCGATGATGATTCACCGGGCATGTTGAGGAGGATCGACGTTGTCGAGCCGCCATATTTGGCACCGTAGTAAATGCCGGTCAGCATGATGATGCCGCTGGTTGGCGACATATTGTAGGTCATCGGGAGCAGCATCGCGATGGTGGCTGCGGGTCCGAGGCCCGGCAGAATTCCGACGACTGTGCCCAGAAAGCAGCCGACCAGGCACCAGAGAAGGTTTGCCGGCATGAGCGCGACTGAAAAGCCGTGCATGAGACCGCTGAAAACGTCCATGTTTCAGAACCCCATGAGGCCGGTGGGCAACGACACGTCGAGCGCCAAGCCGAAAACAACGTAAAAGCCGAGCGCGGAGAGTATACTGGTGGTGGCGGCCGAAGCGAGCGTTCGGTGGAAGACAAAGCGCACGAGAAAGAAGGTCATCAGCGCGAAACTGAGATAAAAGCCGATCACGTTCATGAGCCCCGCGCAGACGGAGAAAACGACCCAGCTTGCCATGGCGCGGCCAAAGCCTGCCCAGTCGAAACTCTTTTTATCCACGCTCGAGAGGTCTGCGCGGAAGCGCGACACGATCAGGACAAGCGACAGGATGATCAGCGCGAGACCATAGCCGATGGGGAAGAAGCCCGGTCCCGGACCTTCCGGACCCATGACGTCCCATTTTGATGCAGCGAGCGTGATGTAGACGCCGAGCGCCGCCGTGGCCGCTCCCGCGATCACATCGCCATCCTTGAAGAAACGCTTCTCCATCCCTTGGCACTCTTTCTTCTGTTCAGGCCAGTGCGGCGATGAGTTCCCGCGTGTCTGTCATATCTTCGATATTCCAGCAGAGCGCCGCAAAAGCGCGCGCGCGATCGGCCCCGATGACAGGCGATGCATTGGCGATGCACTTGCCCTGAAGGGCTGCGTCCGCCATCGGATTTGCGAATGTTCCCGACGCATGTGGCACATGCACGTCAAATGCGCGCCCGTCGCGCAGCAGGACGCTCGCACGCGCCTCGTCATTGCGAAGCCCCGCATCGCTGACGACCTCGACCTTGCGGCGAAGCGCGACGACATTGGCGTCGAGCGCTTTCTCATTGGTGTACTGGGCGATGCCCGCATCCTTGTCGATGAAGGCGACAGCCGCAGAATGGTAGATCGAGAATTTGGATTGCAAGCCGGTCTGGGGTTCCGCAAGGCCGGTGATGCGAACCGCGACATCGTTGACGCGCAGGCTGATCTTCTCGATCTCGGAGGAAACAGCGCCGCATTGTCGGGCGAGCGCGATCATCGCGTCGATTGCCGGGTGAAGGACGACGCCGCAAGCGTAGGGCTTGTGGCCGTTGCGCGTGATTTCGAACCGCTCGCCGAGGCCGTCCAGCATGCGTTCTGGTGCCGCCACGTTGGAATAGATCCGGCAAAAGCCGCGTTTTCCCTCGATAATCTCTTCCGAGGAATCGAAACCCTGCTGCGCGAGCAGTGCCGCCAGAACGCCATTGGCCGCCGCCTTGCCCGCATGGAACGATTTGCACATCGTGCCGCGATTTTGCTGCATGCCGGCCGCCTGCGTCGTCGCGATGCCGAGCGCGTGCACCATCTGCCGGGCGTCGAGCCCGAGCAACCGCGCACAAGCTGCGCCCGCAGCGATGGAGCCCAGCGTGCCGGTGAGATGCCAGCCGCCATCGTGGTGGCCTGGCGCGGCCTGGCCTGCGCGCACGCCGGCCTCGAAGCCCAC
Source organism: uncultured Hyphomicrobiales bacterium (assembly GCA_903916165.1). Taxonomy (GTDB): domain Bacteria; phylum Pseudomonadota; class Alphaproteobacteria; order Rhizobiales; family Beijerinckiaceae; genus Terripilifer. The sequence goes on from CAIWVR010000053.1 coordinate 18,157, forward strand.
GGCATAGGCGGTCACCAGGTCGCGTCCGCTGAAGCCGCCCCGATCAGCGAGCGCAAAAAGTGCGGCGAGAATGGGGGAGCTTGCATGCAGCACGACGCCGCCCATATGCGTGTCATCATAATCGAGAAGGTGACCCATCTGGCCGTTGACGGTCGCGGCCTCGATTGTGCCAATCTTGCATTGATGCCCCAGCACCGTCGCGCGCGGTGCATCGTTCAG